>JAFNKG010000036.1 GCA_017883965.1 Candidatus Methanophagales archaeon
CATTTTTTGAAAATAATCGGTGAGCATATTGAAAAGACCACTATCTGCATTATAAACGAAAATTATGGTGTCTGCTTTTCGCTCACCCGCTTCCTCTTTAACACCTTTTTTCTGATTCATATTTTCCTGGTTTTGAGTTCCCGAAGGGTTATACCTTCACTCAACCTCCCCTCCATGGTCAGAGCAAGACTCCTATTAAGTATGCCATGCAACCAACCTGCATGGTCACAAAGACTCTTTTCTTCAACCGGCAGATGCTCTTCTTTGACTGTTCCTTCATCAATAATTTTGAGATAAATAAATAGGAAATTACCGGGATGAGTATGAGCAGGAGGAAAACATAGTCCAGATAGAGGCGGAAATCAATCATCACGAAGAAGGGCAAGGGGTCCAGGATCATAATTGAACCGTAGAGAATAACAGAAACCTGCGCAGCCGTTTTCAGCCCAAACCGTGTGGAGAGCGTTTCTATTCCGAGCTCTTCGTCCCCTTCCACATCCCCGATGTCCAGCATGATTTCAAATGCTAAGCCGACGATGAAACCCATTACCGCGAAATACACGATCAACGGCTCAATGATAGCGTCAGAAACAAGCGAGCCAAAAATAATCGTTGCTACAAATGCATAGGCAATCAAGACATTCTTGACAAGAATCTTCCTTTTCAAGCCCAGACTATAGAGAAAGAAGAGGGGCAAGCTTACGAGAACGAGAGACATTGCTAATGGGTTCAAGAATAGCGAAAGCAGGATGACCAAGGAAAATGAAACCAAACCAGTCACCAGGGCAACCCTCCTCGACAGCAGTCCCAGGACAAGGGGGCGGTCATATCTGTGATTTCTTAAGTCAACTTCAAAATCATAATAATCATTGAATGCGAAAGCTCCAACAGCAGCAAGAAAAACAACAAAGAAAGCGATCAAATATTCCAATTGGAAGCCATGCAGGTCCCCTGCCAGTAAGCCTGCTAAGAGAACGTTTAACGCGGCAAACAACGAGTAGTCCAGTCTGATCAGTTTAGAAAAGAACCAAACTGCTTCTGCCGGTGAGCATAAATTAGTATTGTTCATGTCTTGCAAAAATCGTTAATATCCCGCAAATATCTCCTTTTTAATCTGCTGTTCAGGTACACCGAGCTCTTTAAGCTGGTTTTCCATTGATTCAACCATTGCTGGAGGCCCGCAAATATAGAATACTCTTTCCACGTAGTCTGGTATATTCCCCTTTATCATTTGAGCATTGATTCTTCCCTTTAAGCCCGTCCAACTCTCGCCTGGCTCACTAACTGTGAATATGACTTTAAGATTCCTATTTCGTTCTTGCATTTCCTCAAAATCTTCCCTAAAAATAATATCCCTTTCACTGTGGCTGCTGTAGAGGAGGATGATATTACTGAATATACGCATATCCGTGCAATATTTACAGATACTTCTTAAGGGTGTTATTCCAATGCCTCCTGAAAGCATACCAATCTTTTCAAATTCACCTTCAAAAGTGAAGTTGCCGTAAGGTGCATCTATTTTTGCCCAGTCACCTACTATTAAAGCGTCTAAAGCATTAGAAAACTCATGTCCAGTAAGCTTCTTCGTAAATTCTATATAATCTCCTTCTGTCGGGCTGTTTGAAATAGTAAAGTGCTTTTTCATCTCCTCTTTTCCACTTTTGATCGTGATGAACATAAATTGCCCTGCTTTATACTCCAAAGATTCGGGTCTATCAAATCTGAAACTTTTCACGTCATGCGCCCGCAATATAATATCCTTCACATGCGTCTCAAACTCCATTGTATCTGCCTCCGTCCAGATCCTGAAAAATAAAAAAATGAATGGAGAAGATGGTTTGTTCAGCGGCGACGTTTAAGATGGTCCCAGACGCTATGACCCTTCCATAATGCTTCGGCAATTGCTTCTTTCTGCTTCATTTCAATGCTTCGGGTGCAGTAGTAGGCGGTAATAAAATCCATTTCGGCATAGACCGGGCAAGTGCCGCAAATACAGCCCTTCTCATCCGATATATTTTTGCTCTCTCCCCTTGTAGGAAAGCAATAGGCTATGTAATCATCCTCTTTTCCTAATGCCGTATAACTGGGGCAGCCCTTGCAAATGCACGCGGACTCAACCATCTTCAGTCTTTTCTCCATCTCTTCAGGCGACATCTTCATTTCTTCAGACATTTTTCATAACCTCCCTTTTTACACCCTTTAGGGTAATTATAGCAAAGAGAAATATTCATAAGAAACGGTAACATCAGGTTAGAACCTGAAGTTAGAACCTGGGGTAAGATTAAAAGTTTTTTGATTGTTTTTCATTTTTTACAAAGAGCAATACAAATTTTTTTTTAACGTAATTTGTCATCGTATCAACAAATTCTGCATGACTCCACGTGAGTGGAGAAACGGAAAGAGGCTCACCAGTATAAGGGTGTATCTGCTCTGCAAGCACACCGGTAGAGAGTGCATGTTCAGCAACCCAGTTAATGATACCTAATGCCTCCTTAAGCTCATCTTTTGTTTTTGCTTTCTTAATTAACCATTTAGCGTACCATAACGTACATACAAACCACGGATTACCGGGAACAGTGTCAATATCCTTTGATTTTTGATGGTAGTAATCATTATAATACCTCGCTATGCCTCCAACGTCTGTTTTTACCCATAACCACTCCCTCATTTTTTGCATAGTAGATACTACTTTAGGGTCATCTGCATCAAATACTCCAAATTCAAATAGACCGTAAACAGAACTGTCCATGGCATCATCATACACTACTTCTTCTTTTTCAAACGATACGCTTCTTCTAAAGTAACCTTTTTCCTCATTGTACAGATACTTAATCATGGCTTCTTTTATGATCTCATAACCCTCAGTACATCTCCCGCAAAATTCTTTATCAAGGAATAAATGCCCTAATCTATCAGCAGAAATCAAGCCCGCAAGCACCGCAGATGTTGTAAATGTGAAAATGGCTCTTCGTTCCTCCCAGAGGTCATAACTTTCTTTTGGGAGTCCGTTTTCATACCTGTATCCGGCAAGAAAATCACCCATTGGCTTGATAAGCGTAGGATAAAGTTGTTTTATAAACTCCTTGTCCTGTGTCTCCTGGTAATATATCCAGAGTGCATGCAGGACTAATGCCGTCTCATCTTCCTGTATGGGCAGCGAAAATTCATCTCGAAGAACCCACGGATGCCAGCTGCTCCCAAGTGTTTTGTCTGGATTATACTTATGCAGTAAGGAGCCCTCTTTATACAGAACATCACGGCAAAACTCAAAAAATGGTTTTGTCATGTAAAAAAAACCTGCTTTTATTAAAGCAATAGCAACTAATGCGCCGTCCCTCGGCCACATATAGGAATACGTGTCCTTATTGAACTGCATGTTGTCTGAATCATTTGCAGCAATAATAGCGCCCTCTTTGTCTATCTGTGTTTTCAGTATCAGTAAGGAACGCTTATAAAGCTCTTGAAGTTTTTTGTTCAGAACAGAAAGCTCAGGTATTATATATCCCAACCACCCTCTCTGGCACATCCGCGTATGCTCCAGATGAGTATCAACTCCCTGTTTCAAAAACCCGTCCTGTAAATTATATACTTCGTGAAAGTTCTCGCCTGCAACAAGGTAATAGCAAAATGATTCTGTGCCGTTTGCCGGGATTTCAAGGTCAATGCACGTTATCGAATCAACATTGCCCTGCGCGATAGGATTTTTTGCGAGATCCCATCCTGGACGTACATACTCACCTATATCATAGTCAGAGAGAATAGAAGGATTGTCATCCGTGCAAAGTCCTATGAGGAAATATACCAAACGCTTGTAATGGATTATTGCTTTGTGAAGAGGATGATATAATGCGGTATCTCCAATCCCATCACCATAAAGGTGAAAATCATGATGAAAGCAGATTCTTATAGTTCTTTTATAGCCCGCATTATTCTTCACTCTTATCTTTCTAAAGAATATGTTATCTTCGCAATAGACGTTTTCATTGAACAATAACGAAAGCTTTTTTTCAGGATTATGAGCTGAACTATTAGTTACCAGTGTTTCATCAACATACGCTAATCTTCTTTCCCAGCCATCTTCGTTTAGCCATGAAACCGAGTTTCCTTCGAGGACTGCAATTTTATGTGCATGACCCAATAAGTGATTGTATTCACCCACATGAGGAAAGTAAATATCCCTTACTTGAAGCCATTGGTCAATATTTACAAGCAGTTTCTGATTTCCGAGTACAATATGCCTTACCATTTTTTTCCTCGGCTTTCATTCCTCATCCTCACAAATACAAATTAACTCTGTTTCATTAACGTAATGATAAGCAGAGTAAGCGGCGGTTACACCTTCTGCCACACCTGTTATTGCCTGCTTGAATTTTGTATCAACCACGTCGCCTGCTGCAAAAACTCCCTCGATATTGGTTTTTGCTTCTCTGTCAATTATTATCTCATCTCTTTCATTTAGTGCAACACCAATCGTTTTTGCGAGACCTGATAGAGGTGTATGCCCGATCTCAACGAATAATGCGTCCAGCTTAAATTCATCCGAACCTTTGTAGGGATTATCAAATATGACACTGGTAACGAACTCATCACCTTTTATCTCTATCACATTTGTACTGTTGATTACCTCAATCGTTTCGTTTTCCATCACCCTCTTCAGATTGACGGGTTCCGGTCTGATCTTCTCCCCTCTGTAAATGACGTAAACCTTCTTTCCATACTCTGCAAGTAACAAAGCTTCTTTTGCTGCCGAATCAGAACCACCAACGATGCCTATTATTTTATCTTTATAAAAAGGTCCATCACACAGGGCACAATAATGAACACCCTTGCCAGTAAATTCCTTTTCACCCGGGACATTTAATTTTCTCCATTCTGTGCCGGTAGCGAATATGATTGTTTTTGTATGAATATATTCATCGTCTGTAAAAACTTTAAAGCAGCCTTCTTTGCATCTTTCAACTTTTGTGACCTTTTTTTCTATAATCTCAACGTCGTAATCCTTCACGTGCCCCTGTATCTTATCTCCCAACTCCAAACCTGTTATTCGGTTGAATCCGGGATAGTTTGCTATATCGTCTGTTAAAACAATAGTTCCTCCCAGCTTTTCGGCAATAACCGCTGTCTTCATCATAAGCCGTCCTGCATAAATAGCCGCGCTCAAGCCAGATACGCCTCCGCCTATTATTACTATATCATACATATTCGCAGCCATCTGGACCATTTTCAGCGCTTCGTTTATCTTTGCGACTTCGTAGCCAACAATTACCGTCCCATCAATATCCAGAACAGGAACGACGATCTGACCTGCTTTTTCCATCAATTCGTGCATTGCTTGCTCATCTTCGGCAACGTTCAAGTCTTCAAACGCCATGTTTTTTTCTTTCAAAAATTCCTTTGTCTTTTTGCACCATGGACAGCCCGGTGCTGAGTAAACCTTTATACTCACCATTTTTACACCTCCTGATTAAAATTCAATCACTACCTTTATGTTATCTTTCAATGCTAACAGCGCTTCGTGAATCTTTTCAGGATAATACCTTCCGGTTATCAGTTTTGCAAGCAGACCGTGCCATTGTTGTTCCGCCGCCAGCAGATCATTAATTCCTTGCTCAAAATCTTTTCTATGGGCATTAACACTTCCTAAAACGACTTTGTTGCCCAATACAAGCCCCTGGTTAAAGCAATCGGAGCAAATCTCAATGTGTTTTTCTCCTCCTGTAATAGAGGTTAACACCACAACACCATTGGTTCCAACAGTCATTATTGCATGCAAAGCGACACTTGAATTTCCCGTCTCTTCAATAATAAGGTCAATTTGTCTGCCAATCGCACGTGGGATGTCATGCAGGTTTATCTTTTTTGTATTGAAGTGCGTAACACCTAATTCTGAAAAAATTGTATTCTTATACTCATTATCCGACCTATCAACCGAAATAACATCCAAACCACGTAGTCTGAGTAGAATGGCGGTGAGAAGACCAAGCGAACCGGTTCCTGTAACCATGGCTGTTTTCGCCTCCCATTTCATTCTTTTTTGTGTGATATAAGCCATTCTGATGGCTTTTTCAGCAATGCTCATCGGCTCAAGAAGAACCGCCAGCTCGTCAAGCTCTTTGGGAACCTTTACTAAAAAACGCTCATCTTCGACATAGTATTCTGAAAGATAGCCGTGTCTTCCTTTAATTCCGCGTTCAGTATATTCCCCCTTAAGACACATATCATATTCTCCAGCCCGACAATTTACACAATCATCAGGCCTCCTGACGGTCGCAACAACCATATCGCCTGGTTTAACCGCTTTCACATCTTTTCCCGTTTTTACAACTTCCCCTAAGGACTCGTGACCAATGATAAGCAGATTTTCACCTTCCGGAGCTTTGCCATAAAGCCCTTCATTAATCTCCTTATCAGTCCCATCTATTCCCACAAGCTTTACCTTTACTAAAACTTCATTGTCACTGATACCTGGTATGTCAGTATGTACAATATGAGCGCTGTTCTTCTTTTTGGGGATAACAGCAACGGCTTTCATTTCAATCACACATCAAATTTTTGTAATTCTGCTAATTTTCCTTTCCTTTGCTATGTACTCGTCTTTACCGAATGGATGCCCACCGAAACCGTGCCTCAGTAATGCAATTGCTCTATAAGTATCGCTATCCTTCTCTCTGGACTTGAATAGCTCCATAATTGAGTGTGAGATTACCGGAATTGGTATCTCCCTGTTAAGTGCATCCTGCACCAGCCAGTTTACTTCTCCTGTATCTTCTACATAACTTTCTATCGTATCAATGCTTTGCTCTCTCAACCCCCTCTCCATAAGCTCAACGAGCCAGCCCCGGATAACAGAACCATGCGACCAATTCTTAAAAATCTCCGCGAGACCCAATTTAAAGCCGCTTCCTCGTAACAATGCAACACCTTCGCCGATCGCCTGCAGCATCGCAAATTCTATCCCATTGTGAACAAGTTTTACAAAATGACCGCTTCCCGGCTCTCCAGTGTGCACATAGCCATCCTCAACTGCCAGCATCTTCAAAATCGGCTCTGCAATCTTAATACCCTCTTTCTTGCCGCCGACCATAAAGCAGGCACCGTTTCTTGCGCCTTCGATACCTCCACTTGTTCCGCAATCAAGAAAGTATATCCCTTTCTCCCACATCTCCCTTTCTCTTCGGATTGAATCAAGATAGAAGGAATTCCCGCCATCCATCACCACATCCCCTTTTTCAAGATAGGACACAAGTTCCCTTAGAACCCTGTCCACTGTGGGTCCGGCAGGCAGGGAAAGGTAGATAACTCTTGGTGGCTCTAACAGGGAAGTGAAAGATTCGTAGTCATCAACTACCGTGACACCTTTTTCTTCAAGATGCGGCTTTTTACTTCTTGCCTTGCCTACGACAGCGATACCCTTTTCAACAGCCTGTAGGGCAAGGTTACCCCCCATCTTGCCCAGACCGATAATCCCCAAGTTCATTTTCCTTGTGGTTGGTTTAGAAGATGTCCAAAAAAAACTGCAACAATTGGTTAGAACCAGAAGTTAGAACCATAGGTAAGGTGTTATAAAGGTCTGATAGAGGGTACTCTCTTTATTATTATTCAAAGAAAAAGTGTAGTCTAAGCATCTGTTCTCTCTATATACTGCTGACACGTGTTATTTCTACTTAAAGCCTTTTATAGGACGTTGAAATAGATTATTAACGGCGCAGATAAGAGATGCGCACCATCTATCTAAAAGTTGGAGGTGAAAATGAAAATGAAAATGAAAGCAAAATACGGGCATTTCCCATCAGATTGGGAGAGGATGTCCGGTGCACCAGAGGAGTATCGAAAAAGGATTGGCGCGTTTGAACTACATGCCACAGAGAAGGAAGGGTTTTGTGAGAAATGTGGTAAGAGGGGTTTGGGTTTTTTATACATGACATTGGATAGCAAAGGGGACGAAATGGAGAAATCAGAAGTTTATTGGTGCCCTGAGTGCGGCGAGGGGATGAGTCCAGAAACATACGAAAAATTCGTAAGGATTGAGTTAATAGAAGAAGGCACGTAGCCCTTTCTTTTTTGGGATTCTATTCACTTAGAGGACCTCTCAGACATTGGATTTGCCATCCTGAGTGGAAAAAAAACGAAACTTTTTTTATGCTCTGGAACTTATTATAACTGAAAGGAGGTGTTGCTCAAATGGCATTTATGCCACCCCGAAATAACGCGGAGAAAATTCCTTATGAAGATGGCTGCCCCTATTTTGCGATGGACCCATCAGGACAACCTAAATGCGAAACAGGCGATATTATGGAGGAATACTTACCGGAAATGTATCCTGCGAGATTAGGTGACCTATGTCTCAGCTCTGCTGAAAATTGGCTCGACTGCGTATATTTTAAAAGAGCAAAGCTCCTATAAAGCAATATCTTCAGAGTTCCTCTGTACCGTCCTCCATCACCGCACCAAAACCGGTTTCTGGATTTTGTTTCATTATTGTTGGAATTGAAAAGGGTTTGGAGGAATTATTTGGAACGCTTTTTTGCGCTCCTTAGACTGCGCTTTAGTGCGTCTCTTAGAGATGGGTGCTGAGCCTTTGGTTTTGATTTATTAACATGATAAATCCCTCCACTCCTCAGAAGTATTCAATAACAATTTCCGCTAAAAGAACGCTGATGACAAGGAACAACAAATAAAAGATAATAGGTCGCCGAAATTATTGCGTCTATCATTATTTCTTTATCCCTTCATTCGAAATTCAAGGGTCTATTATTATTCCAAAGCATAAACCCTCTCTCTCCAATTCTTCTTTAAAATCGGTTAAATCACTGTCATTCGTTACTATCGGGGCTTCGGTTTCCTTTGAATATATTAACAGCGTCAAATCAACATCAGATGGACAGGGATCTCTCGTCTTCTTCTTTTTCATGTGCTCCTCCATCTTTGATGTTCCGCTAAGCGACTCATAAAAATTCTTCATCCTTTTTATTTCTTTTTCATCTGCATGATAATCAATTACTTTAAACCACGCCTTATTTTGTAGACGTCTAATTTTTTCTTCGGTCTTCCGTGCCAATCTTAGTCTAATCTTATTTGAAATTCTCGCTTTTTCGGGAAGTCCTATCAAGTCTTTCGTGTGATAGTCATCACAGAATTCGTCAACAATTTTAGCTATGCCCTTGTCAAAGATTTCCTTCATCACTACAGAAATAGTTTCAATTTCTATTCCATCGGCTAAGAACTGTTCTGTAAGGCTTTGAATCTTGTTAGTTAATCCCACAACCCTAAAAGTCATTGTCTTTCCTTTAATTTTCTCTTTGTGCATAAAACAATGGTAGATTATCGAATTAGCATCATATATGACCCTTTTTTGAGCTTCTGATTCCGAAGTCATTTATTATTCCTCAATAAATGCGGACAAATCTATGTCTTCGTCGTACAATGCAGACAACACCTTATATTCCACACACGCCTCTTGGATCAGTTCAAAATCTTCTTTTAAATCGTTTAAACAGGCATGCCCCAATATTTCAGGATTCTCTCGTGTAAGCTCTCTTAATACCATGATTTTCTTAATGTAGCTATTGATAATGGTTAATAAGTTGTCCTTTTGAACAACGTCATCCAAATTTTCTCTTTTCAATACCAGCAGACAATAATCTATCGAACCACGTATAAAAAGAGAATTACCATTTGATTCAAAATGAAAGAACTCGCTCAACAAGAAGTCGATCTCGGTGAGTAACTGGTGTTTAAGTTGCTCGTATTCGTCACGTGGTTTTGATTTTATATGCCAATCATACACATAATCTCTTAATCTTACCACAGAGAGAGAACTATATTTATCTAAAATGTGGTCGAATGATTTTTGTACTTCTATTGGTACATCATTAATAAAATCTTCAACCTGTTTTACTCCATTTTCTGTGATTTCGAAGACCCACCCGTTTTCAAATGATACCTTAATATATCCTTGATCTCCAAGTGATATGACATCCTGTTTTATGCTTGAACAACAAGGTCCGTAATAGTCTTCAACAAATATATATTCAATTGGTGCATTGCCATTCACTTTTGCAAGATACAGATACTTCTGAAGATTAAAGGTATTGTATATCTTTTTTAGACGATATAACGCATATAAAATAGGCCAATATTTAGGTAACCCGCCCTCAGCCACTTTTCACCTCGCCCCCCAGATAAATCTCATAGCCCACCCCTTAAAGGGTATTATATAAAGGGTTATTTAAGGTTTTCTATTTTAGGAAAAATTGTGTAGTAATGGAATCGCGGCATTCCAAAGAAGGGGTGTTAAGGTAAAATGGAAGAGGCAATGTTCTACGAGAAACTATAAGGGAGCACAGTTAGATGTCATCTCTGCCCCCATCTTTGCAAGATAAACGAATCGAGGAGAGGGATATGTGGGGTTAGAGAAAACAAGGAAGGAGTTCTTTATAGCTTGGTCTATGGAAAGGTGGTTGCAAGGGCGATTGACCCAATAGAGAAGAAACCTCTCTTCCATTTCCACCCCGGCTCAATAGCATACTTGATCGCAACGGTTGGATGTAACTTCAGGTGCAAGAACTGCCAGAACTTCGATATTTCTCAGATGCCTAAGGAAGACAAGAAACTGATAGTAGGAGAAGATGCATCTCCCCAAGAGATTGTTGCGGCAGCCAAGCACTATGATTGTAGAAGCATCGCCTATACCTATACTGAACCGACCATCTTTTTCGAATATGCCTATGACATTGCCAGACTGGCACGAGAAGAAGGGATATGCAACATCTTTGTCACAAACGGGTATATTACGGAGGAGGCTATACGTACTATTGTTCCTTATTTAGATGCGGTAAATGTAGACCTGAAGGGGCTATCCGAGGATCGGTATCTAAAAAATTGGGGGGGACACCTGAATCCTGTCCTGGATGCGATAAAGCTCTACAAGAGTTTGGAAGTTTGGGTTGAAGTAACTACTTTGGTTATCCCGACGTTGAACGATTCTGAGCAAGATTTCAGAGGAATAGCCGAGTTCATAAAAAGTGTAGGCGTGGACATCCCCTGGCATATTTCACAGTTCTATCCCGCATATAAGCTCACTCATCTCTACCCAACACCAGTTACAGCCTTACGAGAAGCGAGGGAAATTGGGCTGGAGGTAGGGTTGAGATACGTGTATGAGGGCAATGTTCCGGGCGAGGGAGGAGAGAATACTTACTGCTATCAGTGCGGAGAGTTGCTCATCCGCCGCTATGGATACCAGATCCTGGAGAATAACATAAGAGATTCAAAATGCCCACGTTGTGGTGCCATGATAGATGGCATATTATGAGCTTATGCTAACTATAAGATTACACAACAAACTTTCTTTGGAAAAAAAAAGTTTGATCAAAGAAACTCATATTCTCCGCAAAGCGTTTTTAATAAAACTTTTCTTAAAAGTTTTAAGTATTCGTCTAAAATCTTCCATGTTTGTGATGGGAGTCTTACACATGTAGTGTTCACAGATATACACGGTTGGATTGCCCTGAATAGGAACCTTATCTTTAATCAGCGGTATCAAACTTGAAAGTTCACCGTCACCAGACCGTGTGAAAACAATGACTTTATTGGGCAGAAAATGACGACTAATCTCGACTGCACATGCCTGCGCTTCTTCTCTCTTTTGACTTGCTATTACGACTTGCATAGGGCTGCTCAGATAGAAATCGAGAGCACAAAGCATTTGCGTGTGCTCTACCGGGTTTTGTTCCAGTTGCTCACCGAAGGTGAGAAAAAGGTCTTTAGCCCGTATTCGCAATTCCTCATCGCCGGTCAGTGCTACAAGTCGAAGCAGGTTCTGTGCCGCAATCGAGTTGCCGGAAGGAATGGGACCGTCGTATGCTTCTTTTATGGATGCAGGGAGCTCTGGTTCACCATAGCGATTGAAGAAGAATCCTCCATTTGCTTTATCCCAGAACAGCTTCATCATACTATCATTCAGTTGGAATGCTTCTCTTAGCCATTTCGAGTCGAAACTGGCTTCGTATACGTCGAGTAATGCCGCGATAAGACTCGCGTAGTCTTCCAGAGTTCCGAGAATCGAAGCTTCGCGGTCTCGGTAGCGTCTCAATAATTGCCCGTCTTTCCTGAGATTGTTGAGGATGAATTGAGTTGCTGAAGTTGCCGCTTTAAGAAAGCGTCTGTCACGCACTACCTGGTATCCAAGGGCAAATGCTGAGATCATTAAGCTATTCCATCCGGTTATAATCTTGTCGTCGGTTGCTGGTCGTATCCGTCGGTTACGCACTTCAAGAAGCTTCTGCTTGCTCTGGTTGAGAATACCGGCAGTATCTTTGTTGAGCCCCTCAGTTGGGTTAGCTACATGAAGTACACTTTTCTTCTCCTCGAAGTTTCCTTGCGGTGTTACCCCGTAGTATCGGCATAGGACTTCGCCCTGCTCTTCGCCAAGAACCGATTTTATCTCAGTGGGAGACCATACATAGAAGGCGCCTTCAACGCCCCCGCTATCAGCGTCTACCGCGGAGTAGAAACCACCTTTGGAATCAGTCATCTCTCGCAGCACCCAATCCAGCGTCTCGGTTGCAGTCTGCGCAAAGAAAGGTTCGCCTGTAACTTGATACGCCTCAAGATAAACTCTGGCTAAGAGTGCGTTATCATAGAGCATCTTTTCAAAATGCGGAACCAGCCAATGTTTATCAGTTGAATAGCGATGAAAACCTCCACCCAGTTGGTCGAAGATTCCACCCTCTGCCATCGCATAAAGGGTCTTCGTCACCATTTTTAATGCGAATTCCTCCTGTGTTCTATGATAATATCGAAGCAGGAAAGAAAGATAGCTGGGCAATGGAAACTTTGGGTTTTTTACTGACCACGCCGCCAAATCGGCACCAAATCCGCCATAGCTTGAATCGAATTGGAGGACGAGTTGCTCATACGCATTGTCAAGAAGGTCAACTGAGATTTTCTCTGCTTCTGCCTGGGGCTTATGCAGGTATGAGTTGCGCACAAGCTGTGTAATCTGTTCGGAATTTTGTTCAATCTGCTCGCGCTTATCACGCCAAAAGTTTACAATAGTATGCAGGAGGTCGTTGAAGGCGGGTAAGCCATGTCTTGGCTCAGGTGGAAAGTATGTTCCGCCGTAGAACGGCTTCAGGTCAGGTGTAAGGAAGACAGATAGGGGCCAACCACCGGTGCTTGCCATCATCTGCACCGCCTTCATGTAGATTGCGTCTAAGTCCGGGCGTTCTTCACGGTCTACTTTTATGCATACGAAGTTTGCATTGAGAATCTCGGCTGTTTGCTCGTTCTCGAAAGATTCTCGCGCCATTACATGACACCAATGGCAGGTAGAATAACCAATACTGAGAAAGATAGGTTTGTCCTCTTCTTTGGCACGTCTAAAAGCTTCTTCTCGCCAGGGGTACCAGTTAACTGGATTGTAGGCATGTTGCAGCAGGTAGGGACTTTTTTCGTTTATAAGCGCATTTGTAGTCCTTCTTCTCGTATCAATCCCGTGCATGTTAGCCACCTTATGTAGGAGATGTATTTTTAAAATTTTACCTCAAAGGCATATTTAGTCTCCTCATGCTAAATAGATATTTACACATGTCTTTAGATATAGTTATTTACATAACAAGTTGTGAAGGCATAATTCCAACAGTAGAAACCTTTTTTGCCCCTTTTTCAATCGCTTCCGCAACAGAAGCCAAATCCTTCATTATGAATATCCTGTCCTTTCCTTTTATTCTCCATCCAACTGCTTTCTTCAAAATATCAGCATATTTCCTGTATATATCCAACTTCACCATGTAGCCAGACAGGTCCTCAATAAGGACAGGCTCAAACCCCTTATGCTTAAGATACCGTAGACCTTTATCCAGCTCCTCAGTATTTTTAAGCTCGAATCTGTATTTTTTGTGGTTGTAACACTTAGAAAGCTCCTCAAATATCTCTTTATCGAAAAAATGCTTGAAACAATATATCTCGCCGAGCTTAAAGATGTTAATTTTGATCCGCTCTATTTTCTCTCCGGGTTTTTCCGTCCTCTCGACTTTTACATCAAACTTCTGAAGGGTTGCATTTTTCCCGCTTATCCCCTTCAAGACCTTCCCGATATATTTTGAGATCGTTTTTTTGTTTTCTTTCCTGTAACTATACCAGTAAGGTCCATGTCCTATTCCAAGGGCACATCTTGTGCATCCCGGCTTTCCGCAGAAAACCTTCTTTAATTGGTAGGTGACAGATGCGATGCTGAAGGATTTTATAACGACCTTTCCCGGTCTCACAGGTTCTTCCCCGCCTTCAAACAGCTTCAGTTGCATCTCCGCCCAATCTTTTACCTATTAATAGGTATATATATTTAGATATTTTTCTACCAAAAGTTTTATATATCTACGCCGACAATCAAGGAGCGAAGATGGGAGAAAAAACTTCGATTACCAGGGCGACCACGAAAAGCAAATCATTGAGGACAACCATACCAATCGGGATTGTAAAACAGTTTGATATTTCGGAAGGCGATAAACTCGAGTGGGAGATCAGAGCTGAAGGCGGAAAATTAATAATTGTGGTAAAACCTGTAAAGGAGCCTGTAAAGGAAGAAAAATAGCCCTTCCAAAGGACCTCCTCTTTTTGTTATACTGTATCACGTAAAAACGCTATGCTAAAGGGATAACGTCGCTTAAAGGGCTTGTATTATAAAAAATATTGAAATACGATATAACAAAAGAAGATTTGACCTTTGGAAGAGGTGGGGTTGGCAAGGCGATTTCTGGTTATGGCTTAGGTGTTGAGGTTAATGATTTTTTTTCGGTTTTTAACCGGTCAACTTCTTTTATTTAGAGAAGTTATTCCAAATTGGCAAAAGCCAGCGGATATAAAACATGAAGTCTGTTACCAAAAAGCAGCATGAAATTAAGACTGTTAGAATTGGTAAAAACTGCAAAAAAGTATAGATATGGAATAGTGCTTGCAACTTCCCCCATTTTTCTATATATTTTCTGGTTTGATCTAGATTATTCATGCATACAAGATATCATTTTAAGCCGTTTTATTTTCCATTTGCTCCTTCCTCTATGCATAGCAATTTCTTTTTACCTACCCAAAGATCTTGGCTTTAAAATGATTGAAAAAAAAGATGCACCCCTTACGCTTCTTGTACTATTTGGCTCAATAATAATAGCTGGATTTGCCTCTACATTTAAAAGCATGCAAGACTACTATCCGATGGAATACGGAGGACTCGCATCTCATCCCCCTACCATCCTTTTGTATCTTGTAAAAACCGGAATATTAATGCTTGCCTGCGAATTTTTCTACAGAGGATTTCTCATGATGGGTACCAGAGAAAAAATCGGACTATGGAGTATAGCGCTGCAAGCTCTTCCGTATGGAATAATGCATTGTGGAAAACCAAACGAAGAGTTTATTTTTTCTTTTTTCGCAGGAATAATTTTTGGATACGTAGACTACAAAACCAACTCAATACTACCTTCTTTTTTTGCCCATTTTTCTGGCGCTGTGTTTTTGGATTTTCTTTGCAGGCAGTAAAAAGCGTGAAGGTAAGTCCTTCTTGCGATCCTGAGCCATTCCTTCAATGTCCCTCTTATCCCATCTACGAACTGAACGTCTAAGTCATTCGCTAAAGATTGGCAAACAGCCATTGAGAACTCTGCACCCATCCTTTGGAAAGTTAGGAAATTAACAGATTTTTAAAAATTAGAAGTTTGGACTCCTTCTAAAATTTTAAATTCCGACGCTTCAATAACTAAAAAGGAGAGAAGGAGAGGTAGAGATGTATGTTGAAAAACTGAGGGGGGGACTGAATCTCACAGAGTATGCAAAGAATGTCATCGCGATTTTTGAAACCACTTTGGAGAAAGGGCAGGCAATCCAGCCCCATTACCATCCAGACGCAGAAGAACTGTACTATATTATCTCAGGTAAAGGCTTGATGCATATAGAGAACGAACGGAGAGAGGTTGATACAGGGGATGTGGTTTATATACCACCCGAGAAGGTCCACTTTCTCCAGAATACATCCTCAGCACAGGTTAGATTTATCACTCTCACAGTCAACGCCTACACGGTTGAACCCATGCCATCACCTATAACAACGATTGCATCATAGTCTTTTATACAATGCTTACCCTGTATAACAGTCTTACGAGGAGGGTTGAACCTTTTGAGCCTTTGGAGGGTGAGGAGGGTGAGGAGGTGAAGATGTTCACCTGCGGTCCTTCCATCTATCCGCGTCAGTATTTTGACCCGTTGACATTCAAGGGCTTTGGCAAACTCGCACACTTAGACATGTCCCGCTGGCCGAAAGTTAAAAAGCGCTTTCACAGAGATACCTATTCTGGCAACCGCTGGAACATGGGCGATTTTATCCTCTGGCACGGATACAAAAAAGGTGATACCGTGTATTGGGATACCGCTATTGGTCGGGGCAGGCCAGCGTGGAATGTGCAAGATCCCGCTATGGCAACACAGACTCTTGGTTTTTCCTTTGATATTTTCTGCGGAGGAGAAGATAACCTTGTAAGGCATCATGATTATGTGATTGCCGTTGCTGAATCAGTTTCAGGAAAAATACCAGCGCGTTACTGGCTTCACGGTGCTCACCTACTGGTGAAAGGAAAGAAAATGTCCAAAAGCAAAGGAAACGTCATCTACCTCGACGATCTCTTAAAAGCTGCGTACACCGGTGAAGAAATCCGATTCTTCATGATATACGGGCATTACAGAGTAAGGCTGAACTTTTCTTACGATAACCTCAAAAAGGCGTCTGAAAAATTAAAACGCATCTATGAAATGATTGATAGTATCCAAGATGCAGGTGCGGGTGTGCAGAAGAGCGATGATGCAGTGAAGGAATTGATTGAGCACTTAAAACAGGATTTTGAGAAAAATATGGATGATGACCTTAATGTTAAACAGGCTTTTGATGGCATGCTCAGCGCTCTTCTTCAACTGACAGAACTCGCTAAGCTAAACCGGGTTACTTCAGAGGATACAAAGAGGATTATCGCTACGCTTAAAAGCATAGATAGTGTTTTGCAGGTGTTTAAACTATCTTGAGCTTAAGCAATAAGTCTTTTTTTCATCAGGTTCACTGACAGCACAAACAACAGGAATGAAACAAAGACAACCCAGGCAAAACTCACCAGTAGAAATCCACTGAGGGTTGCAAGCGTGAGCGAGCGCACAATGCTGACGACATGTGTGAGCGGCAGTGCTGCGAAGGCAAAATACTGTATCGGCTCTGGTAGAAGCGAGAGCGGGAAAAAAGTGCCGCTGAAGAGAAACATTGGTGTTATGAATAGAAAGGTAGGGTAGTTAAGAGAACTTATGTTGGGGGTGATGGCGGTAAAGCACATGCCAATGGATGCAAAGAGAAAACCAGCAATGAAGGAAAACGGGATTATCAGCAGCGAGTAGGGCAGTTCGATGAGTCCAAAGGCTGCGATCACTGTCAGCATTATCGTTGCATAGATAAGACTTCGCGTGGCGCCCCAGAGAAGCTCGCCCGTTATCACTTCTTCAATGCTCAGAGGCGTTGCGATTATGGCGTCAAAGGTCTTCTGATAATACATTCGCACATACGAGCCGAAGGTGCACTCGAAAAAAGCCGAGTTCATAACCGAAATAGCTATCAGAGCAGGAGCAATAAATCTGGGATAGGACACACCTTCGATAACATCTATATACCTGCCAAGTCCAAAACCAAGCGCAAAAAGATATAACAGGGGTTCAAGGAAGGGAGGGAGGAAATTCACTTTGTATGTTTTCATGAACACATCTTTATTTCGAAGCCAGACCTTCCACACCTGATTGCTGAGTCTTGGAAAAGCGAAATAAGACATCTTTTTCACTCCCTCAGTTTTTTTCCGGTAAGCTTTAAGAACACATCTTCAAGCGTGGCTGAACGAGCAGTTATGTGCCCAAGCTCGCATTCCTGTAAAAGAGCATAGGTAAGTTCCTGCGGATTAGTTGTATATACCTGTATCGTGTTTCCCACTACGTCATAGCTCGCAGCGCTTTTCTCCAGGCACGCTATTACCTTTGGATTGTTCTCAGCTTCCACGATATCTGTTCCAACGTATTCCTCGACCAACGCATCAGGCTTTCCTTCTACTAAGATTTTACCATAGTCCATAATCACAAGACGATCACATAACCGTGCTGCTTCCTCAAGATAGTGAGTGGTGAGCACGATCGTAATCCCCTGCGATTGTAAGCTTTTAAGTTTATCCCAGATAAGATGTCTTGCCTGCGGGTCAAGTCCAATGGTCGGCTCATCCAGAATCAACAGGCGGGGTGTATTGATAAGGGCTCTTGCAAGTATTAACCGTCGTTTCATTCCGCCAGACAACTGTTCAATCACCGTATCTTTTTTCTCGCGCAGTTGAACAAAATTCAAAAGCTCATCTATTATCGGCTCTGCCTTTGCGCGAGGAATATCAAAATAGCGTGAATATACCATAAGGTTCTCATACACCGTGAAATCCGGGTCAAGATTGTTCTCCTGCGGCACCACACCCAAACGTTTCTTAATTTCTCGCTGGTGTGTACTCACATCCATTCCAAAGACCTCAAGCTTTCCACCAGTTTTGGGCGACACACACTGAATCATCTTCATCGTGGTGGTCTTGCCAGCACCATTCGGACCAAGAAAACCGAACACTTCTCCCTCCTCCACCGTAAAGCTCACACTATCCACCGCAACAAACTCGCCAAACTGCTTCTCCAGGTCCTCAGCCATAATCACGGAAACGATAACAAACCACCACTGTATAGATATATGAAACAATATGAAATAACCTGCCTTGAATTTTGAAGTCACTACCATTCACTTCTTAGGAGGTATGCTTATATATTTCCTATTGCTATGATACCACTATGGAGGGCTATATGACCTTGATGTCGGCTATAGCTTTTACGAGGGGGAACAACCGAAAAAAAGTGCTTAAATTGTGGATAGAGAGGTTAAAATGAACCATAATAACGACAGCAAAGCTCAGATATCGTATGGCCCCTGTCCACCAGAGGAATTTGCCGGGCGATTCGATGAAAGAAGAAAACTCCTGAAAATTCTGACTAAGGCGAAAGATCAGGGGCAAATGGTCATGATCTCAGGTGCCCGTGGTTCAGGGAAGACTTCATTTTTAGATTGGGCAGAATACGAGATCCAGAATAAACCTGGGGGTTTAGAGAGCCCCGCAATCAAAAAGGATTTTCTGGAGACACCAGGTATGATATTCACCACCTATAAAGACTTGCTTACAGAACTGAAGGGGCATCAGAAATTCGGCTGGTTCAAAAAAACCCTGGCTAAGCCAAATGTTAAAAAATCTATGGACGTGGTCTTAAGTGTTTTAGAAAAGGGCTCTTCATTGACAGGGGCATTAAAATTGGGTATTGAATCTGGAGTAGCTGCGACAAGGGGATTTTTACCTCCGGAAACTGTTGAGTATAATCAGTTGCTTTCTTCTTTTCTTGAAATTCTTCGCAGCTTGAGTGGTGAGCTTAAAAATAGGAAATTCCTTGCCATTCTTTGCGATGATGCCCAGTGGTCATCGGGACCGGACTTTTACCTGCTAAAGGATTTGATTCGAAATTTGCCTCCCGGCATCACCTTTGTTATCACGTTTCGCTTAGAGACCGAGAGTATGAAGAAGTATGTTGAACTGCGGCGGGAACTTGATAGATTTGGTCATACTGAGATTCGTCTTAGCGGAATGACACCAAAGGAGATCAAGGATTTTGCTATGCTGCGGTATGGGTTGTCAATTGACGATTCAACGGCACACTTTTTGAATCTGAACATAGGTGATCCGCTCTGTTTAGCGAGTTGCTTCAATCTATTTCAACGACAGAACCTGGATCCAGGTCTTGTCAACGTCCAGAAAATCCTGCCTGAAGCAGTAGAACCAGCACGAGTTATTTACTCTGAATTAGAAGAGCAGTGGAAAGATCGAGTGGATTCTCTCTGCATTCTACATCCCCCTTATCACTATCCCTCATTGCCTGCATGCTGAAGAAAGAAGAGCACGAGATAGCACGGCTGCACGATGAACTCAATCAAAGTGTCGTTTTCAGGAGACTGGAAAAAGAATCCTATGATTTTGCCCATCCTTCATTGCGCGAGTATCGCAGGAAAGAGCTACCAGAAAGTGTAACGATTGGGTTACATGCTCAGGCAGCGAGGTGTTTTGACGCCTTGAAAGATAGATTTCCAGAATGGTTCGTTGATCTTGCCCTCGCCGAACATCTGTTCTTTGGGCAGGAGTATGAGAAGGCATTAGAATTAAATCTTCGACTTGGCGATCGGCTATACGATCTTTTTGATTATAACGTAGCTTTGCAACTGACGGAGCGAGCAAAAACCTGCGCAGAAAAAACAAACAATAAACGTATGTTAGCCGTAACTCTTCATCAGAAAGGATTGATTCTGCAATCTATTTTTGGATTTCTCGATTCTCTTGATGCCTACAACCAGAGCCTGGCTATTGAGCGGGAGATAGGTGACCGTGCTGCCGAAGCACGAACCCTGCACCAGATTGGTATGGTTTATCAGTTAACAAACCGTTTTGAGAATGCTCTGGATTACTACAACCAGAGCCTGGCTATTAAGCGGGAGATAGGTAACCGTGCTGCCGAAGCAACAACCCTGCACCAGATTGGTAGGGTTTATGAAGAAACAAACCGTTTTGAGAATGCTTTGGATTACTACAACCAGAGCATGGCTATTGAGCGGGAGACAGGTAATAAACCAGGAGAGGTAGTAAGTTTGCGCACCATCAAAGCATTAAAAGAAAAGATGCGTGAAAAAAAGAAAAATGAGAAGCTTTTCAGGAAACATATTTGTTGAGCGGCACGTCACCTAACGGAGCGTATTTGGCTCAATAACCTTCTGCGCAGGGTTTCATACCTTTTACCTGAGCAAGCGATGAAGGAGAAAAATGACGCAAATACAGTTTCACCCAACTCTCGCGTCATCCCGGCATAGGATATTATGACAGCATCTATTCCTTTATCCTTTCAAGCCGCATACTGAACTCTTTTCGGTGCCGTTTCTCTTCATCCACTATGTGTTTCAGGACGCCGACCACTTCTGCATCATCAATAGCATCAATCTGCTGCTTGTAGCTCTCGATGCCTTCGGTTTCAAGTGCTATCTGCCACTCTAATTGACTTTTCAGGTCTTCTCCTCCGAAGTCAAGTTCCTTGTGTACCATACGTGGTTTTCCGCCTCGTTTCACAATCAGGTCGGCAAGCCAATTCATGTGCCTCATCTCGTCAACGGCAATATCCTCGGTGACTCTGCTCGGGTCGCACTGGTCCATTATAAAGGCGTTTCTCACATAGATCATCGTGGCTTCCAGTTCTCTGACAAAATCTTCATTCAATATCTTGATTATTTCTTCAACTTCCGAAATTTTTTCCACCATGCGCTCTTATTAGTGTTATGAGTAGATTATTATTTATCGTAAAAATGAAAGCAGGTGCGGGAATAATGAATAACGTCCGCAAATAGAGTATTAATAGTGAGAAAGAAGAAAAAGGAAAGATGGGGAGGGGAGAAATAATTGAAGATCCAGGATTAAGAAATAAAACGTCTGTATTTGAGGATCGTTACCATGCAGGTAATGTGCTGGCAGAAAAAATGAAGGAGTATAAGGGAAAGGATGCTTTTATCTTCGCTATACCCGCCGGTGGCGTTCCCGTAGCTGCTGTTCTCTCAAAAAGGTTAAATGTGCCTTTTGATGTTTTAGTTGTCAGGAAAATGCATATACCGTGGAATAGGGAAGCAGGGTTTGGTGCTCTATCATGGGATGGAACGATACTTTTTAACGAGTCCCTTTTTGATCTTCTTGGACTGACGGGAGAAGAGATTGAGCGATGTATTGTTGAGGAAAAAGAAGAGATTGAAAAGAGATTAAAGCTGTTTCGAGGGGATAAGCCCTTTCCTGATATCAAAGGTAAAACTGCAATAGTTGTGGATGATGGTATAGCATCGGGTTTTACGATGCTTGTAGCAATTTCATCGTTGAAAAAGAAGAAGCCAAAGGGGATTATAGTGGCAGTTCCTACTGCTTCAATGGGTGCTATTACTATGATGAGAACTGAAGTTGAGAGGATTTTTTGTGTGAATATCAGAGGAGGAAGAACATTTGCTGTAGCGGATGCGTATAAAATATGGTATGACCTTGAAAATGAGGAAGTGGTAGAGATTTTGAAGGAAGCTGGATATTATGAAACGTAGGATTTGAATATTTTTGCTTTTCCACCTAAAAAGCGATGAAGGTAAAAAGCGAAGCGAATATGAGTGTGCAGAGCAAAGTTCATACTATCCGGTTGGTGAAAATCCAACCTGAGGAAAGGTTAGCCACCACCTCAGAACTGAACCTTGCGTCCAGTCTGGTAACAGACTGTGAAGAAGCCAGGGGGATGGGATACTGGGCTGCAACGCAAGTGAAGGGATTGAGTCCGAAATGTTTCTGATTTCGGAGGCAGGCGTTGTTCATATAACGGAAGGCAGCACTCTCGTCACCGTTAGTCCGAATCTTCGGTCCTGGAATATAGCAGAAAGCTCTGGGACATGGCGAGGTGGCGAGAGCCCGACGGGGTCTGAGACCGTGGCTCGGTATCTAAGGGGGTCATTTTTCAGTATTATCGGCATGTTAGCGGCGCCTATAAATAGATTGTCACTAATACGTGGGAACGTAACAGCCCAAACAACCTGAGATATCAATTGATAATCTTAGCATTAACAGAGAATGTGGAGATAGCTACCATAGTAATGATGACATTGATGTTTCCTATGATATTCCTCGGCGGAGTATTCTTTACACCAGATGCCTTGGTACATGCAAGATATCGCACATTGTCTTCCACTAACTTATGCAACTACAATAGTAAGAAAAGTGATGGTGTTGGGTGCGAGCGTATCAGCGATATCAACTGAACTAATGGTTCTAATCGGGTTCGGTGTTGTAATGCTAATGATTGCAGTGCCGATGTTCAACCACGCAATGACAAGATAAAAAGAGATAAACATGCGCAACAATAAAAAATAATGATAGACAAATCAGTTGGTCGTTATAGGTGATAAAAAATGGACTTCTTCACCAATGCTTTGATCCCTTTGGGAATAGCAAGATTACTTAAAAGGAGGGGTGATGAGCAACTCGCTATGGCAGTAGGAGGGGTGAGTCCTGATATTGATTTTGCTCTTGCATGGATAAGCACTCTATTTCCGCAATATTATATATTTTCACACCGAGGAATTACTCATAGTATTGTTTTTAGTGTCCTAACCTCAACTTTTTGTCTTTATATTTTTACAAGGGCTTGGGTCAAGAAGAATTTTAAAAAAAGGACTAAAATAGATGCTGATTTAAAATTCAATTCTGTCACTATTGCAATCGCATATATGGGGGCTCTGTGCCATTTGGCTCTCGATTATATGACGACATACGGTCCTGCACTATTCTATCCATTTACGAACAAAAGATATGCTCTTGAATTATTCTTTTATTCGAGTATAGTCCTAACAGTGGTAGGGGCGATCATTTTTTATATCATTCTCAAGAAAAAAAAGATGAGTTGGGCACGGATTAATATGCCGCTCACTGTTTTCTTTGTGCTTGTTCTAGTACTCACGGGGATCAGGGCAGGGGTAAAGATGGATGTACGTGCTACGCTTGATTCAGACCAAGAATATCCTACAACGAATATATTCACCTGGTGGGTCATAAAGCCGACATCGGATCCGAACAAGTTTTATGTGATAGAATATGATGTACGGAACCATAAATACCGCTACTCTCGAGAATTTGAGTATTTGAGTGTATCGAATGAAGATGGTAAATTACCATTTATCTCCATCGATGATGCTATAAGAAGATCCGACGAATTTGCGCAGGTACAGAAATTCCGATGGAATGCGCCGATTATCTGTATTGACGCATCATACGACAGTCAAAATGTGAGCTGGGTTATAAGGTATGAAAATCCTCTGACAATCACTCAATATGAGGCAAATCCCCGACCTTTCAATAGTATGTCATCCTGGTTTATGGGCAGTATAGAAACGGTGGTGACAACGGATAAGGGGGAAGTGATTGGTTGAATACCACGTTAAATCTGATGAGATCACACAACCGAATGTGGATGAAGTTTGATAAGGTAGGGTCAATATGGTTGTCATAAAAATAGTTATAGTGATTTTATAAATAGTGAATCCCTTTTCCACTCTTCTCGCTTTAGTGAAGATGCTAAAAATACGGAGGTGAAAGAAACTGATAAGAAGTATTAACTATCGCCACCTAAAAAGTGATGAAGAACAAAACCGACGAAGAAGAAATTATTAAATATTTGGAAATGTTTCCCCTGTAACACATTCTTAGTTAGGAACCTGTGTCACCCTTTTCTCTCAAAAACGCTTTAAATTTAATCTCAAGCTCGGGAATTTTTCTTTTCATCAGTTCAATCATTTCCTCATCTTCCTCCTCTGTCATTCCCCTGTCGTATAGACAATGAATAAAGCTACCAACAAGAGAATCCAGTACACCAGCAGTATAACTCAGCAACGTTTCAAGCTTTGGCTCTATCCCTATTTTCTCTAAAAACTCCAATTCTGCTTCTGCTATTTCATCAAACCTCAAAAGCCATTCATTAATCACTTCTTCTAATCTTTCTTTAACCTCATTTGTGAGTGTCATGTTTCTGTTTATACTTTATACTTTTTTATGTTCTGCCATTTTATTACTTTACGAGGTACTGATACTCAAATGTGCGCAGGTGGTCGAGTCCGGTAAGGCCCCCGACTGCAGATCGGGAGATCGTGGGTTCAAATCCCACCCTGCGCTTGGTATCAAAAATGGTGCTCAGAGTTTACAACACCCTTATACGAAAGAAACAGCCCTTTACGCCCCGGAACGACAATAGAGTTCAGTTATTCGTTTGTGGACCGACAGTATATGATTATTCTCACATTGGTCACGCCCGCACGTATGTGGCTTTTGATGTGATAGCACGTTATCTCCGATACAAAGGCTATGATGTATTTTATCTTCAAAATATTACAGATATTGACGATAAGATCATAAACCGGGCTCGGGAAGTAGGAGTAAGCTGGAAAGAAATAGCAGATACATATACAAAAGCTTATTTTGAAGATGTGCAAGCCTTACGAATAACCAGTGTAAATAAATATGCTCCTGCTACACAGTACATTGACGCGATTTTAAGGCAGGTGCGAACTCTTCTCGAAAAAGGCTATGCTTACGAAATAGACGATGGCTTTTATTATGACGTTTCACTGTTCAAGGACTACGGAAAGCTATCCGGACGCACAGTTGAGGAGGCTGAAGATACTGTTTCTCGGATAGACGAAGTAATAGGAAAGCGAAATAAAGCAGACTTTTGTCTTTGGAAACTTCTAAAGCCTGGAGAACCTTACTGGGAATCTGAACTGGGCAGGGGGCGACCTGGCTGGCACATAGAGGATACTGCAATAACAGAAACAGAGTTTGGTCCACAATACGATGTTCATGGCGGCGCACAAGATCTGATTTTTCCACACCATGAAGCAGAGATAGCTCAGATGGAAGCGGTTAGTGGAAAAGAGCCAATGGTAAAATATTGGTTGCACACAGGTTTTCTGAACGTGGGGGGACGGAAGATGTCAAAGTCGCTTGGAAACTTTATAACGATTCGCGAGGCATTGAAGAAGTGGGATGTAGATACTATGCGACTAATGTTTTTTTCAACGCACTATCGCAGCCCTATAAACTATTCTGGAGCCTCAATGGAGCAAGCTAAGGATAGCTTAAAATATATGCGTGATGCAACTAAGGCGGGGAAGAAGAAAGTAGATGCGAAAAAGTGGATTAAAAAGTTCGTGGATGCGATGGATGAGGATTTCAACACACCGAAAGTTGTAGCCCTACTTCTTGAAATGGCGAAGCGAATAAACAAAACTGAAGAAGATCTATCACCAGCGATTTATGAAATGGGTGAGGTTCTTGGCATTGATTTCAGACCGAAAGAAAGACCTCTGCCGCATGAATTGATGACGTTGATTAAGAAGCGAGAAGAACTGCGGAAACAAAAAAGATGGGACGAAGCTGATAGAATCCGAGAAGAAGTGAAAAAGAAAGGGATATTGTTAAAAGATACTCCTGAAGGAACTGAGTGGGTATTTAAAAACAACAAAAAAGAAGTAGTGAGGTGAAATAGAAAATGAAAGAGGGTGATAAATTGGTTTTGAGAAGGAGCGGGTCTGGAAAAGGTGTGTATATGAGCATACCAAATACACGATTGATGTTAATAGCGAGTGAGGAAAATTTTAGAAAATTCTGTGATAACAAACAGGATTACTTACCCTTTGAAGTCGTAGACAGAGATGTCATATTTCGCGAGATAAACATACGCATAGGGGGTTAAATGGGTTAATTTTATGCATACACTTCCAACACCCTCTTCTTCTCTCTATCTCCCTATCTATCTCCAACCTATCTTCGTGGTTTGTTAGGTTGTGAAGCCCAAGTAAATTTAGCCATTCTCGAACTCTCGCACTCAAAAGTGGGTTTGGGGCATAATTCATAAACACCTCCTTACATACCAAACAGCATTGAATATGCACTTTTTCAGGATAATCTCTATCAATATGTTCTTATTTTTTTACACCGCACGGTATCGCCCAAAATGCACTTGAAAGACCATATCATTGCTTCTATAATGGATCGGGCATGATATTCACTCAAAAATTTCTTCGGTTTCTCAAACCACTCCGTTATCATGTCCTTCCAAATTTGACTGCCTTTTGGTCTTGAGGTCACGTTCTTCTTTGGTTTGAAATATGGTTTCCCTCCTTTATTGGCAACAATTTCACAATTATCTCGGCTGAGATAAGCGGGGTCACCTGCCATCTTATCTACACTTTCAATCTCATCCATCATTTCTTTGAAAACAGGAGAATCATGCCGTCTTCCTTCTGTCATCTTTTGGACTACTATCGCTCTATTTACCAAATCTGCGATTATATGCAACTTTTTGAAGTCTTTTCTCCGGTTCTTTTTCTCAGACCATGCTCCTGTCCTCTTACTTTGTTTGAGTCCTGTGGAATCAACACCATACACCTTTGAATCCGGGCTAATCTTCTGAATTTCCTCTTCTAACTTTCTCCAGTATTCTTCTGGTGTTCTTTCAAAAACACGCTTTATAGACCTCCTATCTGGTGGATTTGGCAGTTCTGCGAGTTCTATCAGCCACGTGTTCGTTTTTAACCAATTTACATATTCCCTCTCGCTTATGCTCACTCTGAACATCAAAACCGCCAATAGAGCCATCCCCTTAGGCGGATAAAAAGGTCTCCCTCTTCCCACTCTGTTCATCTTATAAGGTTCGCCCAATTGCCAAATAACCGTCTTTAACAGCTTTGCCAACTTCCTTATCTCGTCATTCCTTCCGCTTTCATACTTTGCCCAGTTAAAGTCTTTATTTTTCTTACCCATGCCCCCACCTATCTAAATATCTACTATATATTTCTTTTTAATTTTTGCCCCAAACCTCAAAAGTATCACCTTTATAATTAATAAAATTAATATATTTTATAGGGGATAAGAGGTGATAAAAGATGTGTCATGTTAAGAATTTGAGTGCCTATGAAACTTCGGAGGAAATCCTCATGGAACTAAATAAGTGCAGCAGTTGCCCAAGTGTAGGCTCTTTGATAACAACACCAAATGAATGTCTTATCTTTCAGGGAATGCTTAAGAGATATACAGCAATGATTCAAAGGGAATATTTCAAATTTCAGAAAGAGCAAAAGGAAAAGGAGGAAATTTTTAAGATAGAGCTAAAAGAAGAGGAAGAAATTTCAATCATCATAGATAAATCCCGGTCAGAGGATTTCGAAGCAGAGGAAGTATCTTGTGAAGGTTAAAGAGAAAAAGGAAGAAGTAGAGATACTTGAGGCTTCATCCCAAAAATAGGGAATGTAATCTATGTTTAGTAGCACGTGAAATCTTCGTATTTTTACCCAAACGTTCT
>JAFNKG010000004.1 GCA_017883965.1 Candidatus Methanophagales archaeon
TCACTGCAAGTACAATTATATATGGTATAACAGTTCCGAAGAATGCACCGAATCCTGAACTTGGACTTGAGTTCGTGGAGTTCGTTATAGGCGATGCAGGGCAGAGGATTATTGAGGATACAGGACAGACCGCGATTGCGCCACCTTTGGGGAGCGGTGAATTGCCATCAGAGCTGAAGGATATAGCGATAACAGAGGTGAATGGGCGTGAAAATCAAGTGAGGGGTGATGTTTGATATGTAGAAAAAGAAATAGGGGTATAAGGAGTAAGGAGGAGCGATGAAATTGCTTTCGAGATGGCCAGGAATAGAAAAATTAAAGCGCGAGAAAATATTTATCCTTTCGCTTTTTTTAGGCTTCCTCCTCGTCGTTTTTGTCTGTATTACGCTTGGAAACATGTTTTATAAGCAAGCGGAAGACTTTTCCGGGTTAATTTACGCTGCAAAAGACCCCGTAGTTCTAAAAGCAATAGGGATAAGCATTGCTGCTGCGATTTGTTCCACACTGATCGCCTTCTTTTTTGGCGTCCCTTTAGCTTATTTCCTCGCAAGAAAGGAATTCATTGGGAAGAGCATTATAGAAAGTATTGTGGATGTTCCCCTGGTTATTCCACATATTGTTGCAGGGATTGCTTTATATGGTGTTTTCATACGCTCTGGAGTGATAGGTGCGCCGTTTGAAAAGGTGGGAATTGCATTTATAGATGCCTTTCCGGGAATAGTAATTGCAATGCTTTTCGTAAGTTTTCCATTTTTAGTAGATGCTGCGAGGGAAGGGTTTAAAGAGGTAGATCCGAGATTAGAAAACGTTGCACGCTCGTTGGGCGCATCGCATTGGAGAACATTCACAAAAATAACCTTCCCTCTTGCTTTTTCTTCCATATTCAGTGGTGCGATCCTGTGCTGGGCTCGTGGGATAAGCGAGTTCGCAGCGGTGATGATCATCGCCTCCCTCCCACGCTCTGCGTCAATATTGATAGGCGAGAGGTTCACATCTTATGGATTAAGTGGCTTACCCGGAATAGCAGGCTCAAGACCGATTTCGGTTTTGCTGATTTCGATTTGTTTGGTTATATTTATCTTGCTCAGGCTACTGCAAGGGAGAAGAAGGAAATGATAGAAGTGAGGGGATTGGACAAAGATTGGAAAGAATTCTCTCTCAAAGATATAAATTTAGAAGTAAAAAAAGGCGAATATTTCGTTATTCTGGGTCCTACCGGTGCTGGAAAGACTTTATTGCTTGAAACGATTGCCGGTTTTCACATTCCTGATAGTGGAGAAGTCTGGATAGATGGACATGATGTAACAAATCTACCACCAGAGAGAAGGAGAATTGGTTTTATTTACCAGGATTATTCACTATTCCCTCATTTTACCGTCGAAGAGAACATAGAATTTGGCTTGAAGTTGAGAAAGTCCGCATCTCAGGATACGAACAGGAAGAGATTGGAAGAAATAATGGACTGGTTGAATATATCGCATCTCGCACATCGGTATCCCGCTACGCTAAGCGGTGGAGAACAGCAAAAGATTGCAATTGCCAGAGCAATCGCGATAGAGCCGTCAGTATTGCTTTTGGACGAGCCCTTAGCCGCTTTAGACCGCAGAACGAGAGATTATCTGCGAGAAGAACTGAAGAGAGTAAAACGCGAATTAGGAATTACAATGCTTCATGTCACGCATGACCAGACAGAAGCGATGGTTTTAGCAGATAGAATAGCAGTGATGATGAAAGGGCGAATAATGCAGGTCGGCACTCCTTACGAGATATTCAACAAGCCTCAAAACGAGGATATAGCTGATTTCGTTGGCGTTGAGAACATATTGAGTGGTGCCGTTGGAAGTAACGAGAATGGCGTTGCAGAGATAGTAGTTGATATGGGCTATAACATATTTGCAGTTTCTGACTACCATGCGGGAAAGGTAAAATTGTTTATAAGACCTGAAGACATAATTCTGTCTGAAAAGCGTGGAGAAAGCAGTGCAAGGAACGTTATCAGGGCAAAAATAGAAGAGATGAGCGATATGGGTCCTTTAACACATGTAAGAATGGATAATTCGCTTGTCGCTCTTATTACAAAACAATCACGTGAAAGTCTCGGACTGCGAAAAGGAGACGAAGTCTATGTGACCTTTAAAGCCACTTCGGTGCACGTGGTGAGATGATAATAAACTCCACTATCTTCTTCGCACACTCTTCTACACTCATTTTTTCACTGTTCACCACGACCTCAGGATTCACTGGCTCTTCATACGGCACGTTCACGCCCGGCACGGTGGCTCCTTTTTCTTCCCCCTTTTCATATATACCAGGAGGAGCATGTTTTGCTTTCCGACCTCTTTCTCTTTCCATGCACGTATCTAAAGAGCACGTCACATACACTTCAGCGAAATTCTTTATGTTCGCACGGGCTCTTTCCCTGTATTTTCTTCGATTTGCAGTAGCATCTATTATAACCGGCTTGCCACTTTCCACCATGAGTTTCGCCATGTAAACCAGTGATGCATACACAATATCCCGTTCCTCTTCCGAGTAAGAAGGTTTTGGCGTAATAAATTTTCTTATCTCGTCAAGTTCAAGCACCTTCACATCTACACTTTTATCTCTTTCTTCCAAAATAGTTCTCACTTCCTCTGCTATTGCTGTCTTACCACTCCCAGGTAAGCCGGTTATCCATACCGCCCATGACATTTTATTTTTTCATTACATTTTGATTATAAGTATTTGTATAGAAGAAGCATGAGGAAGCTCAGAATATTTTATGATAAGAACAGCGAGGCGAATGTGCCAGCGGTAAAAGAAGCACTTGAATATGTTTTCGGGGTAGAGACGAGCGAAGAAATTCAACTGGATGCAGCCGAGGATGCATACAACACAAAGAGAATGCAGTACGATGCATCAAATCTCCTGAATTTTCTTATCAGGTACACATCTAAGGTAAGCTCAAAAGAGCCTTCTTTATGTTTATGGATAATAAGCGATGACTTATACGTGCAGGGAATGAATTTTGTATTCGGTGTTGCACAACCAGATAAAGCTGCCGTTCTCTCTACGCACAGGCTCGATTCGCTCGATTTGATAAAAAAGGAAGCTATTCACGAGATGGGGCATGTTTTTGGGCTAAAGCACTGCAATAACTACTGCGTGATGCAATTCTCCAATTCGTTATACGAAGCGAAGAAGAAACCGGCTACGCTTTGCGATAGGTGTAGGGCGCTATTAACATAACATTTTTATAGGTTGGGCTTAGATGTAAGTAATGTAATCTTACTTAACGATAAAACGGGGGTAATGAAAAACAAAACCGTAGTGGGAATCGTATTAATAATATTATTGCTCTCTATTATTGCATTTATTGCGTTATCGAGCCATATAAAACCGTCAGGGCTTGCGGTCGTAGATTTTAAAGTCGAAGAGCCAGAACCTTCTTTATTAAACAGTCGGTACATAACAATTGACTCTGGCGAATCAGTTATACTTGGCGTTACAGTCCAGAATAAAGGTGATAATATTACGCATCGAGACGCTTACAGTGTTGGTATAGAGGTGATAGACCCCGACAAAGGAGATGAATACTGGCAATTACCTTCTGAGCAATTGATAAGGATAGACCTGAGTCCCGAGGGAGAATCGAGTCATACGTTCAAGATGAGTAATAAAAAAGAGGTTAGTGGAAAATTTAAAATCCAGGCATATATCAAATCAGCGAAGACGCGTGAAGAAATTGCTCGAAGCGATAAAGTGACAATTGAAATAAAGTTTCCCGCGTAAACATCTTCAACAGGTCCTTTGAGCCACCTTTATGGCTTGCTTCTTAGGCGGTCCATTATGAATACAACCAATATTACGAACAGACAACCAAAAAGGAACCATAGACCGGGATGAGCAAAAACATCAAATCCAAAGTCAAGACCAATTCCTTTTGATGCTGGCATCGGCGATGGCACTATTGTAGGTATTGGCGGGGGTGCGGGTATTGGTGCAGGGACCCCGCCTCCTTCCGCAGGTATTGACCTTGTAGCATCTCCTATTGGACCTTTCATCTTCATCGTCAGAAATTCTATCATGCCAGAGCCAACCACCGCAAAGAATATCACCGTCAAATATCTCTTCAACGCCGCAATAACATCCTTCCTATCCGTCTTCTCAGGGACGATGACAACGAATTTACGCTGCGGTGCGTATATCTTCACGGTTTTCATCTTCTCGCTATATCTCGTTCGCTCTACCTTCACCAGTCCCGCATCGTTAAGCTTATCAAGGTTGTATTGAACGGTAGTTAAAGGAATGCCGAGTTTTTCTGCAATCTCGGATGCTGAAAGTGGTTTGGATGCGATAACCTCTAAAATATTCCTTGCTGTGTCGTTAGAAATAATCTGCGTGATTTTCCTGGAGTTTTTGTCGTTTAAAGGGAGAATTAGCAGTTTTTCATCTTCGGTATTGGTATTTTCATCCATTCCGTCATTGTTATTGCTTTTATTCGAAATCATCAATTCTATTTTGGTTTGCCTGATTTAAAAAACAATCCATAGCTTCAACTTGATTCGTAGCTTACGAAACTCTTATAAGCGAAAAAAACAAACAGGATTTGTAGGTGATAAAATGGAAAAATATACCAAAATAGCGGTTGTCGTTCTGCTCTGTATATTAGTAGCTTCAGCAGGTTTTTTGGTCCAAAATTATTCACAGCAAAAGGCATATTCGGGGATGGATATTTTAGAAGAAACAGCCATAGGAGGCGGTAAAGGATTTCCAGCACCGGCGGCAGCACCGACACCTGCACCGGCAGAAAGAGGAACACTAGAATTACAATATACAGATACCGAGAGGAAGATAATACAAACGGCTTCGTTAAGCATCGAAGTAGAAGACTTTCAGTCGAGTTCTGATTCAGTTATTGATATTGTAGAGCGGTATAATGGATTTATTTCTGATTCTCGCACGTATGTCACGGATACTGGACGTAAGAGAGGCGATATTACTATCAGGGTACCAACGGATAAGTTTCTCGCAGTTATTGCTGAAATAGAGCACGTTGGCGATGTAAAATCAAAACATACATCAGGAGAAGACGTTACAGAAGAATATATTGATTTGACGGCGAGGCTTAATAATTTTGAGAGACAGGAGGAGAGATTACTGGAGATACTGGACATTGCTAATACTACAAAGGAGGTTCTTGAAGTTGAACGAGAAATATGGCGTGCAAGGGGTGAGATCGAACGGCTTACTGGGCGGATAAAATATCTTGAGAACCGTGTCGAACTTGCCACGATCTCCGTTTCGTTGTATGAACCTGAGCCGATAACACATAGCTGGGGGATAAGGGATGCTCTTCGTTCTGCCTTCGAGGGGTTTGTGTCGATGACACGAGGACTTATAATCCTCGTTGGATACGCCTTGCCACTATTAATTCTGGTCGGTCTCGGTTGGCTCGTCAAATCGATGTTGATGCCAAGATTGCGGAGGGAGAGAAGGTAAAGTTAAGAGATGATGCGATGAAAAAATGGAAAATTGGTGCGATAGTGGGAGCGGTTTTGGGGCTTATAAGTTCGTATATTCCCATTCTGTGGTGGTATGGTGGAGGGAACATTGTAAGTTTTGTTCCTCCAACTCCATCTTTATACTCTTTCGGGGTTTATTACGGGTTATTCTTATCAGCAATTTTTGGGACGCTAATCGGTGCAGGAATTGGATATTTAACTGATAAATACAGGAGGTAGTTATGATGAAAAACAAAACCAAAATATTCGGAATAAGCATTTTGCTAATTTTTAGCCTGCTAATTTTTTCGAACACAAGCATGGCTTGTTTTAACCCAACGGACAGTTTTGCTACAGAAGTAGCTTTAAACAAACCTTCTATAACTTATGACTTAAGCGGAATAAAACAATCAAAAGATGTTACAGTTATAGAGAAGGAGAAAGAGGAAAGTCCTGATGTCGTTGAAGAGGAGCATAGAGAAGAAGTTGTCCCAAAACCGATTGAAATAATAACAATAGAAGAAGGTGAAGAAAAACCAAAAAGAAGTGAAGAACCTTCCTTTGAAGATTATATAGAAACTAACGCTATAATTTACCGGTCTCATTACAATAAAGATATTGCAGTTGCTTTAATGGAAGAAGAATGGGAAGGTCAAAAATATTTAGATGTTAAAATACAGGTGCCAACAAAGTTTGTTAAAAGTTCTTACCCTGAGATAAAAATTGATTTAGACGGTCTACCACCAATTACTCAAGAAGTTGATCAAGATTATCTCGAATCTTTAGGCTATCAGGTTAAAGGTGAATTTCAAGCTGGCTATCTTAAAAGCCAGGTTATAAAGGGAAACATTGATATTGCTGTTTGGAGTATTAGTGATATTGAAGAAGAGGATGATGATGAGGAAGGTGAAAAGAAGGAGAGTTTTAGCGGGTTTTCTATTCGTGTTAGAAATCAAAGCACTCTAACCCCTGAATTAGAAGAAGAATTTAAGGATGTACTTAAAGCTTACGGGCTCAATCCCGACCTTTGGAATCGGGCAGAAATAAAAACCGAAACCCGAGAAGATGTTGATTTGGCACCAGCCATAGATATTGATTTAGATAGTTTTGATTGGGGATTAGCATTAAGAACCGAATTAGAGTGGTTACGAAATAATAATGTAATCAGCGGTTTAACTGATGACGATTTAGATGGAATTGCTAAAGCTGCAGATAAAGGAACTGCTGGCTGGAACTCCAAGATCAGATATTTTGAGGGCAAGTGGGTGCAGGGGATTACAGAAGAGATGGAAGAAACGGGAATGTATATGGTAAGAGCAGGTATTGATTGTGGTGGTTTTCCTGCGGGGTTGTTACCTGAAGAAGTTCCAAGGGGTGTGCCTGCTCCTTATGAGTCTGTTCCTGATAATCAGTTACCATTCTTCGGCGTCGTGACCATTGCTTATCATGAAAAGGCTCTTATTATTGTTGGAGTTATTACCATAATTGCGTTAATAGTAGGAATTGTGGGTTTTGTTTTAAAGAAAAGAAGGAGATGATGAAAAGCAAAAAATTATTTTATGGGATTTTGGCAATTGCCATAGTAGCCATTGCAGGAGTTAGCTTGTTTTATTATCTAAATAATCCGGAATCCACAATAGCTTGGAAATTACCGTTTATACATGAACGAGAGGACCGGCAACCAACAGTAGACAAAACAAATGACAAGATAATCGTGGGTGTCGAAGCCGGACCTATAGCAAGAGAGTGTTTTAATAAATCTTACCTGATTGAAACAGCCGATTACATAATCGAAGGAACGATTGAAAAGGTCGAGGAAAAAAAGGATATGGAAACGGGTATTTACAGTTATGTTTACCTGACAGTTGAAAAATATCTTAAAGGAGAGTCACTTTCAGCAAATAAACTTCAAATTAATGTGACGGTAAGAACTCCTTTAACTTTCCATGAAGGTGAAAAAGTTAGGATATATTTAAAAAACTATAAAGAAAGACTTTTGATATTTTGCGGTCATTACGGGGTTGAAGAAATAAAGCCTGAGGTCGCGGAGACGAAAGAAGATTTTTGTGGTTGGTCAACCGATGGAAAATGTTCTTCGGATTCGGATTGTATAATGGGTGGATGTTCTGCTCAGGTTTGCCAATCTAAATATGAAGAGTCAATTACTACAACTTGCGAATGGAGAGATTGCTTCGATGCAATTAAATATGGTTTGAAATGTAGATGTATTGATGGTAGATGTCAATGGTCGGAGATAGAGCCTACTAAAGAAGTGCCTACGATGATGGACATTCCACATTTAACACCACAACTTGGTGAATACTTCACTTACAGGGGGAACAAATCCAAAATACTTCTAAACGATTCTCGTCTAAAATATTGTTTTCTAAACAGGGGATTTCGAGCTGCACTTAAAGTATAGAGAGGATATTGAGCGTATTGCGCTTTTTATCGGATGTGTGAGTGAAATACCACCACCATAGAGGGGAAATTGGTAATGATGAATGTTTCTTCGCCCAAATTTGCTTCGCAAACTTCTTTTATCCCAGAACTTTAGGTGAAATTTATTCCTCGCTTTTCCCACTTTTATAACTTCAACTTGATTCGTAATTATCGAAAATCTTAAAAATACTCAAATTTATTCATGCGTATGATGAAAAGCAAAAACAGGATTAATGCAATATCCGCTGTAATTTTTATCTTTTTATTCTTTTCAATGCCAGCATTCACATTGCAAGTTTGTGCTGCGACAAACCAGGATTTTGATGTAAGTCAGGCTAATATAGAACAGACTACAAAAGATATAGTGGATTATGGTCCCAGGTCATATTTTGATTCAAATGAGTCTTCAAGACAACAAGTGTCAGTGTTTATAAGTGGTATTATGGAAGGCTATGGTCTTCAGACTTCTTTTGATGAATTTTATATTGGAAAACCATTTGATGTCACGGGTAGAAATGTGATTGGAGTAAAGTATGGTTCGAATTTGAAGGACCAAATAGTGATTATTTCTGCTCATTATGATACCCGTCCCTTGAGTCCCGGAGCTGATGATGACGCATCTGGTGTGGCTGTGATGCTGGAAATAGCCAGGTTATTTCAAAATTATACCTCAAACAGGACTATTTATTTCATTGCTTTTGATGGTGAAGAAGTAAATATGCAGGGAAGCCGCAACTGGATGGAAAAGCATGAAGACCTAAAGGAAGATATAATCGCAGTTATAAATGTGGATATGGTAGCTTATGGGGACAATTTGAGTGTTGTTTGTCTTCCTCAATACAGTTGGCTAAATAATTTATTTCAGACATCATCAAAGAGTTTGAATCTTACTCTTAACGAAAAAAGAAATCCTAATCGTAGGACAGGATCGGTATATGGTGATGGTGAAGCATTTTTGCATAGCTACATTCCCACCATAGTAATAGCCGAAAGTACCATTAATCCTTATTATCATACTGAACATGACACTATTGAGAATGCGAATTTCTCGTTGGCTAAGGATGCTGCAAAAATCGTTGCGAAAAGTGTGCATCGTTTAGCAAATTCAGAGGATATAACTCCTCCTGAGGTAAAAATAGAGTACCCTGGACATGAGATATATAAATACCCATATAATTCTTTAATTTACACTGTATCAGAAAACAGTAGCATAGATGTCTTCATAGACGGAGTAAGCATGGGTTATATAGAATCTGGACATCCTATATTCTGGTCAGAAGGAACGCATGTAATAAAAATCCAAGCTATTGACTCAATGGGCAATGCAGGCTGGGACACAGTGACTTTTCGAATCAACCCAAAAGCAAAATATTATTCACAAACATGGAGAAATGAGGGTACACCCTATACAACAATAATTGCGATTATATTATTTCTAACTTTTCTTGCAACTTCAATTATGATATTAAAATTAAAACGCAAATCAAAGAAGAAATAAAACGGTGAAATAAGTGATGAAAATCGTGATTAATCTGGTGGGACTCCTGATATTTACTTTATTAATTGTTAGTTCTGTCGATGCTTATGCGCAAGGTTTTTCAGGAGATGATTGTTATGCACACGTTGTTAATCTTTCAAAAGATATTGGGAGTAGAGTTTCTGGATCGCCCAGTAACGAGATGGCAGCGGATTATATATCGCGGACATTTATTGAATATGGCCTGAGTGTAAAAATACAAGAATTTGAGTTCAATCCTCGTTTTTCTGATGACGGTAAAGAAATTTCAAATGGGAAAAATATAACAGGAAGGAATATAATCGGAATATTGGAAGGGGATTCGAAGAGAAAAATTATAATCGGAGCACATTATGATACGGTCCCGAATTCGCCCGGAGCAAATGATAATGCTGCCGGAGTGGGAATTCTTTTGGAAACGGCAAAATCTTTATCAAATAAATATTTAAATCATACCCTCGTTTTTATTGCATTTGATGGCGAGGAACACGGCTTAAGAGGATCAAAGCATTATTTAGAGAATGTAGAGAATCCAGAGACCATAGAATTTATGATAAATATAGACAGTGTTGGAAGGGGTAATATCCTTGTTCCAATGGTCTGGAATCATGAGTGTTCTCATAGAGATTTTTTTCAATCAGGATATCTTCAATCGCCTTTATGGCTTACAAGTGCGATTTACAAAGAAGCCAAAACAGAGGGATTAAGTGTTTATTCAAACATAGTTAAAGATCAGCTACAACTTGTACTTTTTGATAAAATAAATAATCCCATCTATTCAATGGGCGATAGCGGTGTATTTCTTGAGAGTGGCATTCCTTCGGTGGGATTCGTTATGTATAAAATCCCAAATGACTCTGATAAGTGGAGGATGAATTACGCAAACTATATTCCTGATATCCATACAAAAAATGATACATACGATAAAATTGAAGAACAAAACTTGGAAATTGTAGGGAAAATTATCACTAATTCTATACTGGCATTAGATAAAGAACACGAAGCGGAGACACATTTCAGCAGCTATGGCGGTGGTCTTTTAGTAGGTGTCAACAAGAACCTGTTCTTAATTCCATGGTGGGTAGTATTTCTGAGTTTTAGCCTGATGCCTGTATTAATTTCAATAACCATATTCGCAAAATCAAAATATCACTTTATAGCTATTGCACCTTCGTTCATTTCACTATCACTATTGGTTCTAATTAAAGACTCGGAACCGTTCTCAGCAATGACTACGGGGATAAAAGCCAATCTCATTATTTTTATTATTTTCTTAATACTAATTTCTGTGATGGAGATGCGAAGGAACAAGACGACTTTTTTATTCACATGCTCTATTATTTTATATTTAATTGGGTCAGTAATGTTCTTTGATTTCGATCCTCCGAGAAATACGCCTGCGATGAAAATATATCTAATAGTATCACTATATATCATATCCCAAGTTATTTATTCGTATTTTCGTTCGGAAAAAACCGAACGTTTTCGATAGTTTTTCAGGGGTTTAAACAATACTATTAGTGAGCGCCGAAGAGGTGCGCTAAAAAGGGAAGGGAAAAGAAGGGTTTAAAAAATTTAGGAGGTGAATGTGAACAAAAAATGAAAAAGAAAATAGTAGCAGGTGCTTTTTTGGTTTTAGCTTTAGCTCTCGGCTTTGAGGCAATCGATGGACCTTCAGTAAGTGCTAAGGTCTATTCACCAAATGAAACAGAAAATGAAGATATAACTTGGATTAAGGATCAAATAGAGAAATGGAGAGAGGACCCTGAGATGCAAATTGCTGCGACTGCGATACATCGTGCAGAAAAAACAGTCGTACTCTGGGTTTACGAGCGTACGCCGGAGAACCAGCAGTTACACCATAAGATGATCAATGGTTGGAAGATCATTGTGGCTGAAGATGTCAAGCCACCATCAATATGGGGTGAAAATATGGTGGTGATAGGAATAGTAGCATTGGGTATAGGTGTAGCGGCCGTAATTTTAATCTATAAAAAGTTCCAGAAGAGTAATCGAGAAAGCCGTAAAGAAAGATGAAAACGAAGAACAAAAAACCACTTTTAAGGATATTGAAAGTATCAAATATATACGGAGGTACGTGAAATACTCGGGGTTTCTATGATAATGATAAAAGCATTTCTTATATTTTTCATATTCCCCCTGATCGGGGTCTTAGCTATTTGCTTGGGTATATGGCATGAGAGGAAGAAAGAGGTGGAGAGAAGGGGAAGGAGGTGGAAATATCTCATATTTTCTATAATAGGTATTCTGTCTCTCTTGGCTGGTTTCTACTTAGGAGATGAAATGCACCTTGGTTATGTAATTTTTAAAGCTACCGGGGGACTTTTAACAATATTTCCATTCGCATTGATAATTTATGCTCTTTTATTTTCTATTGGATTATATATTTCGAGGGAGCACTCACTTGGTTTCGGATTAAAGGTATTTGGCATCTCTTTTCTTTTTCTCTTCTTAGCCTTTCATGGTATAATGGCTTACGGTGCACACGAGCATTATTATGCGAAAGCCATAAGTGTTCATAAATTGAACACACCGAGCGAATACGCAAATATAACCAAAGAAGAATTAGAGGAATATCCAGCTCTTAAAAAAGCGATAGAGAGTGCAAATAGAAGCGAAAATAGTCGAGCGACATTAAAAGTGCATCCTGACGAATGGGGAAGAAATAGGGCTTTTCTCAGTGAAAAGGGCTCTTACAACATCAAAGTCGGCGATGAGTATTATGAAGTTGGGTTTATATGTGCCTAAATGCTGATATTTTTTGGAGGATGAAATGGAGAAAATGAAAATAATTCAGTTGATAGTTATACTTCTGTTAGTTGCCGCTCTGGTTATATTATTATCTCTAATAGGTGACCCATTTCGTGTGGAAGGTAGGGGAGCATCAACCTATTGGGCATGCGTTGAGACTACTTTCATTTTTGTTCTTCCTGCAGCCCCAATTATTTATGGCTATATAACAAAGGATAAAATTGGGTCTATATTAATGGGCGTGTTGCCATTTACAGGACTTTCTATTATAACCCTGTATAAAGGTTATTTTGATTTTAGTGGCTCTGTCTATTACATGAGGTGGTTAGCCGAGGCAATTCCTTTTTGGCTTTCTTTAACCGTAGTTCCTGGTTTAGAAGGCTATTTTGCGTCAAAAAGAAAATATTTGGCAGCGTTTTGCTTATATGGGCTTTGGCTTTTTATATTTTTCTTTTTTGGTTTCAGAGGTGGTTAATATAACTACGAACCAATTCGTAGCTATCGAAAACCATATAGTCTCTTATCATATATTATCACATATACATAAAAATAAAAAGGGGGTGATATAGCTTGACTTTGTCATATTTAAAATTTACCGCCGAGAACGCTGAGTTCACAGAGAAAATAAGGGGTTAGGGGTTAGTTGTCAGGTATTAGTAACCCTAAAACCTGAACCTCTAAACCTACATCCTCTGCGTTCTCCGTGAACTCTGCGGTTAATCTGGCAATGTCAAGATAGAATAGATGGTGGAAAACAGGAAATTATATGGTTTAGTAGCGATATTGGCTGTATGCCTGGCTATTGCAGGCAGTTTATATATCAATTCCGGGGTAATTGCGGTGAATAATAAAGGCAATACCACTATCTCCGTTTCTGGAAGCGGAATTATAGAAGTAGAGCCGAATCAGGCGACGGTATACCTGGGTGTGGAAACGCAATCGGAGAATGTAACGGAAGCTTTGGAGGAGAATTCTTTAAAGATGGAGGTTGTAATCGAAGCGATGGAAAAGCTTGGAATTTCAAAAGATAGCATAGAAACGAGTTATTTTAACATCTATCCGGTTATAGATTACGAAACAAAAGGTGAAGAAATCGTGGGGTATAGAGTAAATAATGAAATAACAGTTGAACTTACCGATTTAGGTGAGATAGGCGAAGTTATTGAAGAAGCGATAAACGCAGGTGCTAACAAAGTGAGAAGGATAGAATTTGGGTTAACTGAGGATAAAGAGAAAGCATTGAGGAACGAAGCAATAAAAGAGGCTTGCGAAGATGCGAAATCAAAAGCTGATGCCATAGCCAGTGGTTTTGGTCTTGCGATTATAAAGGTATCTGCGATAAGGGAGAGTGGTGTGTATGTGGAACCATATTGGTCAAGAGGATTTGAGTATGCAATTCCGATTCCAGCTCCAACTCCAGCTCTAATGGAAATACCCCCTCCGATCGAGCCAAAAGAGGTGAAAGTCAGCGCTACAATTGATGTCGTCTATGAATGTAAGTGAAGAGATGAGAGATGAATTCCTTTTCGTTCATTCAACTCGTATCCAAAAAGAAGGGGGTTACACGGTTAGCTTTTATCAAATTCCTTACGCAATCTTTCTACGGCTTCGTCAACGGTTAAAGGCACCGAATTTATTCCAAGTCTTATTCCGAGTTCCACAAGTGGTGGGATGTCAAGACTATTATTTTTCAGCAATTCAAGATCGGTCAGGATGTCTCTGGTAGAACCCTCTGCCATAACGCTCTTGTTAAGAAGATAAACACGATCTGCTATTAAGGGAACAGTTGTGAGGTCGTGTGCCGTCACCACGATTGTAACTCCTTCTTCATTCAATCCGTTCAGATGTTTTATCATTGACTGCTTGGTTTCTATGTCAACCGAAGAGAAAGGCTCGTCTAAGAGAAGAACTTCTGGTTTTAGTGCTAAAACGCTTCCGAATGCAGCTCTCTGTTTTTGACCCTCGCTCAGCCTGAATGGCGGCTTGTTCAGATAAGACTTCAAGTCTAAAAGTTGCGAGATGTCCTCAAGTGTCTTATCGAACTCTTCTTTCGGGATTTGAAGTTGTGCGGGTCCAAACTCCAGGTCTTCCCTTACCGTTGGATTGAATAAAACGTCGTCAGAATTTTGAAGCAGTACACCCACACGCCTCCTTATTTCGTAGTGGTCTATTGATTCGTTCGCAAAGAACTTGACATATCCTTCAGTGGGCTCTATCAAACCTCCGAGGAGTTCTAAAAGGGTGCTCTTCCCGGAGCCATTAGGACCGATAATCGCAACCTTCTCGCCTCTACACAGCTCTAAATCCACTTTTTCTATGCCCACAGTCCCATCTGGATACCGATATTTTACCTTCCTCGCTTCTATAACCTTGTCACGAGCCATATTCCTACCATCACCCCCACAAGCACTATAAAGACTACACTTTTAGCCCCTATTTTATAATCTTGAGGATACGTTCTGAACGTTCCATCATATCCTCGTGCCTTCATCGCCTTATAAACGTTCTCACCACGAGAAAAAGTCCGTGATAAGAAGTTCCCAACTACTTTACCACCATCATTCCATTTCTTGAGCAGCTTTTGCTCAGAAACTATCCTGCATTCTCTCCCCAAAAGCATTCTGTGTAATTCAGATAGGAAAGAGAAGAGATAGCGATATACAAGTCCGAACATATCCACCAGCGGGTCCGGAATTTTCAGCGACCTCAACGTATGAAGCAAATCCGATACCCTGGTAGTGAATAGCAGAAGAGAAATACATGATACACATGCCGTCACCCGGAGCGTGAATGTTATCACATACATGATGCCAGGCATTGTGGCGTTAAGTCCGACGAGTGAGAGAACTGGCTGACCGGGCATCAAAAAAATCCACGGGAGAACGATGATGAAAGCAAACGTTGGGATGAAACCAAACCTCGGAAGATATATTTTCAACGATACATTTGAGAGTAAAACCATCGCAAGCGAGAACAAAAAAAGAAAAAGAAGGAAAAAAATGTTTTGTGTCGAAACCGCCAGCACAATCAGCAGGAATATCCCTATTAGTTTTATTCTCTGGTCTACACCCTGGAGGAACCCCGCTTTATATGCATATTCCTCCGCAATCAGGAAATCCCTGAGCAGTTTCGAGATTACTTTTATTGTGCCAGCGAGTTCGACCATTTACTTTCCTCCGAGCGCTTTGCCTATCACCATGCACAGACCCAAAACGATGAGACAGCCAACTATGCCCGCTACTATCGTTGAGGCATAAGGATTAGCTCCTGGGATCGTGTAATCAGGAATTATCCCTGATATTATTGCATATTCGTGTTCCATCGCCCCCAAATGTTCAGCAGCGTTTTCAAGCGGTTCCGCATATCCTACAACTTCCGATGCCCACGCAAAAAATGGCGATACCAATATCATCACCGAGATAACTATGAGCACGCTCCTCCATTTCCGCAGCCCTTCTTTTAACGATTCCATGCTTATGCCACCACCTCCTTTGGTACGGGGATAAGGTCTGGTTGTCTATCCAAGACGAATTTGATAGCCAGCATGCTGATGATTCCCTCGATTATCCCCAGAGCGCCGTGCCAGATGCCCATCACGGATACAGTGGTTACGAACCCGTATGCGAAGACCGAAGAAACTCCTAACACGACTCCCGTAGCGGTTGCACCAAGCCAAATCCCGATCCATCCTGCCAAAAATAGTGACACATCCAAGTTGCGCTGCCTTAGTGCTGTGAAGATCCAGTAGCCGACAAATACATCCACTATCGCCATGCTGAAAATGTTTGCACCAAGCGCAGTAATCCCTCCATCTCCAAACACCAAGCACTGAATGGTCAGGACTGAAACCATAGATAAGCAACCAGCATAGGGTCCGAGCAGTATTCCTGCAATCGCTCCTCCAACGAAATGCGCGCTTGTCCCTCCAGGAATTGGCCAATTTAGCATCTGTGCAGCGAAAATACCTGCTGCTACCATACCGATCAACGGGACTTGTGGACCCTCCAGCTTCCCTTTCAGTTTCCTAGCTGAATATACAATCACTACCGCTGAGATGATATACATCACAGCGCATATCCAGAGGTCCATAAATCCATCGGGTATATGCATTTATCCCTCACCTCTCTCTTTGTTCGTCTTTCTTTCCATCTTCTTCGTCCACCTTTTTTAATACTTTTGGTTACAAATCAAATATTTTTTGTGCTATAAAAGTTTTTCGGTTTTATCTTTTTTGCTAATATTTAAATATTATGTGCACTTCATTCCAGAAGAACATAAAAGTTTATTTCTTAGCGCAGCTCATTCTTAAAATGTGGAGAATCTGCGGAGGACAATGGAAGAGATAAGGGCTGAGATAAGGAAATATGCGTTGCAGAATGCGGTGAGGCATGAGAAATCGCCTAAGGTGGATGCGGTGCTGAAGAAAATTCTCGGTGAACATCCGGAGTTGAGAAAAGATGCGAAACGTCTCTCAACATTGGTGAAAGAGGAGATAAAGAGTATAGAATCAATGAGCAAGGAAGAGCGAGTGGGAGAATTGGCTAAAATAGCTCCGGAGTTAATAGAAGAGCTAAAAGAGAAAGAAAAACGTGAATTTGGACTGCCCGAACTGCGTCTTGCGGAAGGCGAAAAAGTGGTGATGCGTTTCGCTCCTAATCCAAACGGCGCTGCGACGCTTGGCAGTGCTCGTGGCATAATTGTCAACTCGGAGTATGCAAAAATGTATGGCGGGAAATTCATTCTGCGGTTTGATGACACAGACCCGGTATTGAAGAGACCCCTGTTAGAGGCTTATGACTGGTATCTTGAGGATTGCGCCTGGCTGGACGCCGAACCAGATGATGTAAAAGTGGCATCGGAACGTGTGTATTTGTATTACAAATATGCGGAAGAGCTGATAAAAAAGGGTGCGGCGTATGTCTGTTTTTGCCCTGCGGAGACTTTTAAACAGTATAAAGAGCACAAGAGGCCATGTCCTCATAGAACGGTGAACGTTGAAGAGAATATGGACTGCTGGGAAAAGATGTTAAAAGGCGTTTATGAAGAGAAAGAGGCGGTTCTAAGGATAAAAACAGACATGGCAAGTGCAGATCCCGCGTTACGCGATTGGGTCGCATTCAGAGTTTTAAAAAGAGAGCATCCGCGGGTAGGTGGGAAATACGTGGTATGGCCAACTCTGGATTTTGAATCTGCGATAGAAGACCACTTGCTCGGCATAACGCACATAATACGGGGAAAAGACCTGATGAAATCGGAAAAGCGACAGCGGTTTTTATACGACCATCTCGGCTGGAAATATCCGATAACAATGCTCTGGGGGAAGATAAAAATGCAAGAGTTCGGTAAATTCAGCACTTCCGAGCTAAGAAAAAAGATAGAAAGCGGTGAATACGAAGGATGGGACGACCCGAGACTTCCAACGCTAAAGGCGCTTCGTAGAAGAGGTTTTCAGCCAGAAGCGATTCGTAAGTTCTTTATCTCTACCGGCGTCACTCAAACTGACATCGCGGTAAGCATGAAGAATTTGTATGCGGAGAACAGGAAGATGGTGGATGCGACGGCAATGCGATACTTTTTTGTGCGCAATCCAATAGAAATGAAACGTGAGGGGGCGAAATATTTTGTGGCAAAGGCATTGAAGCATCCTTCACGTGAGGATTACCGTGAGATAAGAACTGGCGATACTGTTTACATAAGTAGTAATGATTTCGCAAAAATGAAAGAGGGGCAGAAAATAAGACTGAAATATCTTTGCACTGTGGAGATAGAGAGTATTAAGCCATTAGTGGCAAAGATTATAGATGCACAATCAACAACAGACATGCCTGTTATCCAATGGGCTCCCACTAACGGGATAAATGTTACGGTAAAAAGACCTGATGGAACAGATGAAGGCATAGGCGAGCCTTTGATTGCTTCAGAACTCGGTAATGTGGTTCAGTTCGAAAGATACGGGTTCGTCAGGATTGATTCGGTTGTGGAAAAAGAAGTAGTGGCGTATTTCACACATTAAACCTTATAGAACTTTTCTTTTCCGTAAACGCTTTTCTTTTTCTAAAAGAAAAGGGTTTAATCACCGATTCAACCTCACATGCGCTTCTGTCAAATGCCTTGCGCCTAAAGCTCCTATTAACGATACCTCTCCTGCGAGCACGACAGCACCAACAATCTCTGCGAATTTTGATGCGTTTGAGCCCGGAGACTCGCCAGCGCCATAAACCCCGATTATCTCCAGTGCTTCTCTTTGCGTGCCCAGGGCAGTTCCACCACCTACGGTGCCCACCTGTAACGAAGGAATTGTAACAGAGAATAGAAGGTCGCCATCCTCGGTAAGCTCAGCAGTGGTGAAACCTTGCGAGCCTTCAACCACGTGAGCGGCATCTTGACCCGTTGCAATGAATATGGCAGCGATGACATTAGCGAACTGAGCATTGAACCCATAAGACGACGCCAGGGCACTACCTATCAAACATTTCCGATAGACGATGTCAGCCATTGCCTCGGGTGAAGTCTTCAGCACCTCTTTTATCACGTCACGAGTCAAAACAACCTCAGCAATCACCGTTTTTCCTCTACCCATGATGAGGTTCAATGCGGACGATTTTTTATCCACGCATACATTCCCGCTAAGTGCGACGTGCTTTAGCTCTAATTCGGTTTCTAAAAACTTGATAACCTCATCAGTGGCGATAGTAGCCATGTTCATGCCCATCGCATCGCCGGTTTTATAAACGAATCTCACAAACAAATTCCGACCCACAATCCATGTTTGTATTCCCTCCAATTTTAAAAACCGCGATGTAGATTCCGCTATTTCCTTTAGTTTATCCTTGCTGCGATTTATAAAGTTCAATGATTCTCTTGCATGACTGGCATTCCGTGCCTTTAAAACCGGTGCTCTCGCCATTCCATCCTGCATAACGAATGAAATTGCTCCTCCTGATTTATTTATCGCCGTACATCCCCGGTTTACCGATGCAACAAGAGCGCCTTCGGTCGTTGCAAGAGGGATATGATACAATCCGTTAGCGAAGTCACCTTTCACCTGAACAGGTCCCGCAACGCCCATGGGAACCTGTGCGACGCCGATAAAATTCTCTATGTTCGCTTTCATCGCTCTTTCTACATCTATGGAAAAAATGCTTAGATTGTGTAACTGTGTTTCCGTCAGAACGTCCAAAGCTCGCCTTCTCAGCTCAGTAGCCTTCCTTGCGTCGTTTCCTACATGCTTCTCCACCTCGTGAAACTTTACTTCGCCCTTAACGATTTTATCTATGAGTTCTTGCTCTTCCATTTTCGACCCCTGATTATTTTTAGGAGAAGGGTTTATTTAAAGAAGAAAGATTTATTTCGCATGGTCTCTGATGTAATCCCAAAACGCTCGTCTGGTTGAGTACCATTTTCTTCCAATTTTAACTGCATCTAACAATCCCTGTCTTGCTCTCAAACCGAGATATTCCTGTGAGTATGGGCACTCTTTTACCTTTGCCAACTCGGCGAGAGAAATCGGCTCGTCCATGCCACCAAATATCGCCAAATAGAGTGTCAGTGATTCGTCTATGTATTTAGCAATGAAATTCGCAAATGGTTCAAGATTTCCTCCATCTGCAAGGCTTAGAAACCGATAGTATTTTCCCCGGTCTTCTTTCCTTAGAACAATAGGAGGATAGCCTTCTTTCATAAGATAGAGGTTGGTGAGAAGGCGTGCCACTCTTCCATTGCCATCGGTGAACAAATGAATTTCTACCAACTTATGATGCAAGAATGCAGCGGTTTTTATTGGATGCTCCTTCTTGTCTTTGTCCTTTAAAAATGAAATCAAATCATCTACCAGGTGATAGACCTTTGAGAAGTCAGGAGGCGTTTTGGTTGCCCCGGTTATCCTCACATTTTGAACACGGTATTTCCCTGCATCAACACATATACCCTTGGTTACGACTTCATGGATTTGCTGCATGGTTGCATGGTCTATTTCTCTTTTCTCCTTTGCTATTGCTTCTATCATGTCGTAAGCCTCGGCGAGGTTGGTTGCTTCCAGGTGTTCTCTTACCGATTTCCCGCCAATGGTTATTCCTTCTTCAAGCACGAGTTTGGTTTCTTGAAGTGTCAGCGTATTGCCTTCAATAGCATTTGAGTGATAAGTATGCAGTAATCTTAACTCATCTCTAAGTTTTCTCACAGCACTCTCAGGAAGTGGTCTAAGTGTATCTAATCGTTCTTTCTTCCGCTGGATTCTTCCGAGCAAATCACTTCGGATCAAAGTATCGGTATTGTACATTTCCTCAGTTAAACGATATAATGAAACTATCATATATCGGTATCGGTTATATTTTAGTTGAACCGATATTAATCTAAAATGTCTATCTTTTTTATACTTCTCCGTGCATAACCATAAAGCGTGATCGGACATGCAAGTAGTAAAAATAGGATTTGTAAAATTGGGAAACATAGGAGCTTCAAGAATAGTGGATTTGTTGCTTGACGAGAGAGCCGACAGAGAGGATATAGACGCTCGTGTGTTGGGGACAGGAGCGAAGATGACGCCGGAAAATGCGGAAGATACTGCCCGCTTGATGGAATGGGACCCTGATGTGGTGTTGATAATCAGTCCGAACGCCGCTCTTCCAGGTCCTAAACGCGCACGTGAGATGGTAAAGGAGAAGGGCAAGCCGTGCATCGTTATCTCCGACGGACCTGCAAAGAAAGCAGTAGATAAGTTAAAGGAAGGAGGGTTTGGATACATTATAATACCGGGTGACCCGATGATAGGGGCGAGGAGAGAGTTTTTAGACCCCGTGGAGATGAGCCTGTTTAATGCCGACGTCCTCTCTGTTCTGTCCATAACAGGAGTAGTAAGATTGATGCAAGAGGAAATTGACGCCGTTATAGAAGCGATAAAGAAAGGTGAAGAAGTGAAATTACCTCAGATAATAGCAACTGCGGAGAAGGCGGTAGAAAGGGCGAAATTTTCAAATCCGTATGCGAAGGCAAAAGCTATAGCGGCTTATAACATGGTGGAGCGCGTAGCGGATATGGATGCGAAGGGCTGTTTCGTAATGAAGAACCCGGAAGAGTATGTGCCAATGGTTGCAGCCGCGCATGAACTATTAAGAGAAGCGGCAAATTTTGCCTTTGAAGCGAGAGAAATGGAAAAGCAAGCTGACAGCTTGGCTCGTGCGCCCCATTCCAGAACAGGAGAGATAATGAAGAAAGCGAAGTTAATGGAGAAGCCGAGTGCGTGATTTCTCACGCCTCTCTCTTTTTTGCATTTTTCAATTTGCATTTTTAAACGATGGGCCCGATGCGATTCGAACGCATGACCTTCGCCTCGTAAAGGCGACGTCATTCCACTAGACCACGGGCCCTTTTCTCTCTCTCGTTCAGGTCAGGTCACATTTTCAGAGCGAACAACAAATGTAAATAAGCGTGACCTGCTTTATTCTTTATATTTTATATTAACGATATTTTTATTGAAAATAAAAAGGCAGGGTTGCAAAGAAAAATGCGAGGTGGATTTAGAAAAGGAATGGGCTTGAGTCCTAAGAAATTAAACCTGATGATGAAACAAATGGGCATAAGCGTAGAAGAGCTAAGCGATGTAGAGGAAGTGGTGATAAAAACTGCGGATGCAGAGCTCGTTTTTGAGGATGCCGTCGTTACAGTTATGGATGCACCGGGTTCGAAGATGTATCAAATAACAGGCACGCCTGTAAAACGCTCTAAGTCTGAATCTGAATCTGAGCTTGGACCTGAGCCTGTGGTGAGTATTTCGCCAGAAGATGTGGAAATAGTAATGGAAAAGGCAGGGTGCAGCGAAGCAGAAGCGAAAGCTACTTTAACCGAAACAAAAGGTGATTTAGCAGAGGCGATTTCCCGGCTTTGTGAGGAATGAACAACTTAATTCATCCGAAACGCATTGGGATGGTATGCAGGGGCGAGGATGGGGATGTATCAGTACTAAAGAGGCTGATTGAGTGTGTAGAGGAAAGAGGTGTGGTTATACTGGACGAAAAGACAGCGTATAAGCTCAAAAAGCCGGGTATGAAAATAGAAGAGATGGACGTGGATTTTCTGATATGCGTTGGCGGTGACGGCACAATTTTAAGGGCACTTCATTCTTTAAAAAGCCCCATACCGGTGTTAGGGATAAATACGGGAGCGATAGGCTTTTTAGCGGAAGTGCAGCCAGAAAATGCTGTTTCTACACTCATGAGGATATTAGAGGGGTTTGAAGTTGAGCACAGGAAAAGGCTTTCGGTGGAAGTAAAAGGTAAAATGGGAAGGATGCCCTATGCGATGAATGAAGCGGTAGTAGTAACATCTAAACCCGGGAAAATGCTACATTTCGCCATATTTGTGAATGGTGAGGAGTTAGAGCGGTTAAGAGCGGACGGTGTTATTTTTGCAACTCCCACAGGGAGCACTGCGTACTCGATGAGTGCTGGCGGACCCATAGTTGACTCAAGGGTGGATGCAACCATAATAGTGCCAATTGCACCTTACAAACTTTCTGCAAGACCCACAGTCGTAGATATAAACAGAGAGATAAGTTTAGACCTCTTGGAGGTGAAGGATGCCGAGTTGGTCATAGATGGGCAGTTTTACAGGGAGATAGGGAAAGAAGACAGGATTAGTATTACGAGAGGCGAGCCTGCTTTTTTTGTGAGAATACGAAACAAACATTTTTTAAAGCTACGAGACAAATTGCGAAGTGAGGAAGAAAAATGAAAAAATAATTTTTATACATAGAAATTGAAAGTGTAAGAAAGGGAGGAGATTGAAAATGGAAAAAATATCAGCACAGAAGTTGGATGATAAAAAAGTTGTGGACTCAGAGGGTAGCGAAGTGGGGGTATATCAGAACATAGTAGCAGATGCAGGGACGGGTATGTTGACAGGACTCGTGGTTAAACCCGCTGCGGAACTTAACACAAGCGGGTTCAGAAAGGAGGACGATTATATCCTTATACCGTTTGATGCGGTTAAAGCAATAAAGGACGTTATAGTAGTGGACAGTGAAAAGATACGTGCACATGTACGGGCGTGACGGGATTTGAACCCGTGATTTGCAGCTTTCTCCCATTTTGCATTTTGATCAAACTTTTTTAAAAGTTTGTTAGGAGGCTGCCGCCATGTCCTAACTAGGCCACACGCCCTGCCAAAATTTTTATTAAAAAAGAAGTTTATTAAAGAAAACTTTTTCTTTTGGCAATGCTTTAGCGATATTACTTGATGCGTTTAACATTTATTATGATGACATGAGGGCATTGCAAAAGAGCGCGGAAAAGGCAGCGGAGATAATAAAAGAACACGAATACGCAAGGGTAATCTCGCATTACGACGCAGATGGGATAACTGCTGCGGGGATTATCTGTAACGGCTTGCTTCGAAGAGGGATACAGTTCCATACGAGTATCGTAAACAAACTGGAGCGCCCTTTTATTCAAGGGTTAAATGAGGAGCTTATTATATTTTGCGACATGGGCACTGCGCAAGTAGATTTGATATTGGAGTATCTCAAAGATAAGGATGTGATAATCATAGACCATCATGAGCCTTTAACTTTAATATCGGCTCCGACATCTCAGGCATCCTCTTTGGTGCTCATAAATCCTTGTTGCCTTAGCGTGGAAGGGGAAGGGAAAGGGAAAGGGGAGCGAGAGATGGAAAGTGAAATAGGCGGTGAGATTTGCGCCGCAGGTATCTCTTATCTCGTAGCAAGGTGCATGTCAGGTGACGATAAGGATAACATAGACCTCGCTGGACTTGCGGTAGCAGGGACATTAGGCGATAAACTGGAGCTGAATAGCGGAATAAACAAAATGATTTTGGATGATGCAATAAAAGAAGGAGTTATCTCTGTTAAAAAGGGGTTGAAGCTCGGCGAAGGAAAAATTCGGGATTTGATTCTTCTCTCTACTGACCCTTATATTCCGCTTGCGGGTAAGGTGGAGTGGGTGGATGCTTTTCTGAATAAGGTAGGTATAGAAGGCGATAAGAAGGTAAGCGATTTAGAGGAGGAAGAGGAAAGGCGGTTGACTACTGCTTTGGTATCGCTATTAAGAGAATCTAAAACAGGCATCAGCGAGGACGCTCTGGTTGGAACCACGTATATTTTAAATTCTGAGGTGGTGAGGAATGGGATAGAATTTATGAGAATGGTGGATGCTTGTGGTCGGTTTGGAAAAGCGGGCATTGGAATAGGACTGTGTCTGCGGGAGGAGCGAATGATAGAAGAAGCAACTTCGCTATACGTAAAGTTTCAAAGCAAACTTGTTTCTGAGTTGAATAGAATAGAAAGCGAAGAGGGTATTATAAAAGAGCTACCAAATATTTTCTATTTTTACGTGCATGAGAAAGGTATAACCGGCGTTTTAGCTGGGATAGTGGCGGAATATTTATACACGGGGAAGCCTGTAATCGTGTTAAACAAGAAAAATGGTGCAGAGGAAGGAGTAAAGGCGGAAACGAAAATATCTGCGAGGTGTAATAAGAAACTGCTATTAGCATCGGAGGGCGAGAGAGAGGGCGAAGGCGAGGGCGAGGGAATAGACCTTGCAAAGGCAATGGAGAAAGCGTCGAAAGAAGTAGAAGGTTTTGGCGGTGGACATCCTGTTGCATCGGGGGCGTCCATTCCAGAGGGGTCTGAGGAGAAATTTATAGACATTCTTGATAGAATAATAGGCGAGCAGAAGGTGAAAAATTCGTGAGGTGGCACAAACTTTTTATAAACCTTTCATCGGATACTTCACCTTCACGATGAGGTAAGAAACAAGCAATCCGAGGAAGAAGCCGAAAAAGGAGAAAAAGAGAGAGAAGGCGAAGCCCGTTATACTGTTTCCTGACCCTTTACCAAGTTCAAAACCGCCGAATAAACCGAGGATGGTGAGAGCGGAAATAAGAAGGGTGTAAGGAAGAGCTTGCAAAAAAACGTTGTTCTTGAGCTTCTCTTTCATTTTTATCCCCTTTTTGCATATTACATTTTACATTTTGTATTTTGCATTCAGTGCTATGCGCTATTATATCTTCGTCCAGAGCATGAACGAAATCAACAGTCCGTATATAGCGATTGCTTCTGCAAGAGCCACGAAGATCATGACACGACCAAACACTTCGGGCTTCTCCGTGGTAGCTCCCGTAGCTGCGGTTCCAGTAGCTGATATTGCCCAACTCGCAGCAAATGCCGAGCCTGCCATCGCAATACCCGCCGCCATTGCTATCCACGCGCTGTCTGTAATTCCTCCACCCGCTGCTGTCGCTGCCGCTTCCCCTTCCGCTGAGGCAACCCCTATTCCCGTGAGGAACAAGAGCAGGCAAAACGTAAATGTAAACAGCAGGTTTGTCTTTGTTACCATTACATCACCTCTTTTAATAGATTAAAATTCATACTATATAAAACTTAATGTTTTCTTCGTGTCACTTTGTGTCACCTATCTCACAAGTGCCATATATGGTAGATGATTTCTGGTCGAATAAGAAGAGGAAAGGTAAAATTATGGTGCCAGAAAGAATCAGTGGAAAAAAGCCAAATTGTAATACTTTTTAACTCAAGACTTGCTCACGCAGCTGGACTGCATGCAAAGAGCATACATGATGGTATTATAGGTCTATTGTTATACTATCTTCGTCCAGAGCATGAACGAAATCAAAAGCCCGTATATAGCGATCGCTTCTGCAAGAGCAGCGAAAATCAGAACACGACCAAACACTTCGGGCTTCTCCGTGGTAGCACCGGCAGCTGCCGCTCCCGTAGCTGATATTCCAATACCTGCACCAAGTGCCGCTCCCGCCATTGCAATACCTGCCCCTACTGCTATCCATCCGTTATCAGTGGCTCCCCCTGCTGTTACTGCTGCTTCTTCTTGCGCAGACGCAACTCCTACTCCTGCGAGGAGCAAGAGCAAGCAAAGCGTAAATGCAAACCCGTATTTCGATTTCATATCCATCTTTTTCACCTCTTTCTTAGCCGTGTCTTTTATGACACTGAATTGTTATATGCCATAAATGCCTTATAAAGTTTTCTATAAATTTCAGGGTATATAAATGTAAATGGTTTTTATTTGGATTTTAGTGTTTTGGATTTGGGATTTTCAGGTCTGGTATATCGGGATTGAGCCATTTGCTCACTTCTCTACGTTCTGTTGGCGGCTCCCCCCTCTTCATCCTGTTCACATATTTCTTCAGCGCATTAGCCATACGTGTTGCCGTAACGCAAAGTAACCAGCTCTTAGTGAACTCCCCCTTGATGTTCTTGTATATCCTTATGAGTTCAGGCATGACATTTAGATTATGGTCTATGCATTCACCCATGAGCTGCCAGTGCTCAGGCGTCATCTTCCTCATGTTGAACGATTCCCCATTATCCAAAACGGAGCCACGCATTGAAACGAAACTCATCGGCACGATAAGAGACGAAGTCCCTTTCAAATCCTCTACCAGTTCTATGCTTTTAATCACATCATCCGCAGTTTCACCCGGAAGACCGTTTATCATTGTTGCTGCGTTGAACCAGTTATTATCATCGAGGATGCCGAAAGCCTGTGTGACTATCTCCTGCCACTTCTCTGCGGGTGATGGCAACGCTTTACCTCGCATGTGCGCCGCAATCAGTTTTGCGCTTCCGGTCTCTATCCCTGTTTGCGCACCCATCCAATCTTGGTCGAGCATAGAGTAGCATGTTTCGGAAATCTTACTAACAAGACCCGGATTATGATATACAGTAGCGAGGGCTACATGACTCGTTCCAATACTCTCAATTCCTTCTACGGCGGCAACACGCCTGAACAGGTTCAGTACACGCTCGTCATCCGTCGCTATCCCTTTCGCACCATAGCGCAGGACATCCTCGGAATGAAGAGAGATTGCCCTCTGCCCCGCTTCTATATTTATCTTCACGTCCCTTACAATATGCTCGGTGGATTTAAAGCAGAGCCTCTGCATGCCAGGGGTGCAGAAAGAGCAGCCTCTTCCGCAGCCCCTGCCTATCTCGACCAAACCGTGAATTGTGGCACCTCGGATGTTTGGTATCTCTTCTACGCCTGGCTCTATTCCTTTTATTATCCTCGGCAGTTTCTCACCCTCAAGTATAGATTTAAACATTTCAGGAACGGTAATTTCACCCTCGCCAAGATGGACATAATCAATATTCAGTTTGTCCATAATCGTCTCATCCGCTAACTGCCATGCGGCTTTACCACCTGCCACAACTATTTTCTCCTTCATTACCGGCTTCTTCATCAATTCAAAGAATTTCACACGGTTGTAAGGCGGTCCGACATCGAGCATATCAACGAACTCTGAAGACGGTGGATTGATGCCTAAGAAATCATGTCCACTAATACCTATTATTTCCGTCCCGCTACCAGCCACACGCTCCAAATCCTGTGGGTGAACAACCGCGACTTCATCCTCGCCGAACACTTCTGCTAAAGAAGCCTCCACAATTCGGAGTCCGAAATCGGCATACAAAACTCTGCCGTTTTTCCTCGGTACCGATGGCGAAAAGATTTTGAAATAAAACCAATCAGGGATAATACCCTGTGGCATGCAGGTAGAGAACCCTACAAATATCCCCCAGCGATACCTGCTCATCATTGTCTCATCCGCAGTTAGCACGATTTTAGGGCTTCCGTCCGTTTTTTGGGGCAACATTCCGATTTTATTCATCTTTTCTTTATTCCTCCTCCTTATCCGCAGTGCTTTCAATCCTTCTTAGATAGGTGATTGCACGTTCAACCTTCTCCCTGAGATGTTCGAGTTCTTTTATTCCCTCGAGGTCAGCGCCAAGCAGGTTGAGATAACTCTTAATCCGCTCCCGTTCTGCTTTTATCATCTCCACGAAGTTCACGTTTGCCACGTACAGGTTCTTTCTGATGCTTCTGACACGCTCCACCAAACCCATCCGTATGAGCGTATTAAGATAGTTTATGGTCGAAGAATAGGCGTAGTTAGTTTTTTTGCCTATCTCTTCTGCGGATAGCGGCTCACGGGATGTGATAAGCACGGCATAGATGAAGCTGCAGCCTTCTCCGAAGCCCCAGTTCATCATCATCACTTTCACTCGCCTGACCGCACGCTCCACGGGGCTTTCATGCTCAGCGGATTTTGCTTTTGGATCTATCATAATTATTATAAATATTATATTTAATATAAATATATGTATATATGTTCGTTTTTTCCAGAAAAGTTTTTGGCATTCACTTCCTTATGATCATTAAGGATAAAGGAGGTAAAAATCGTGGAAGAAAAAGAGAGCGAAGTAATAAGAACTGTTAGAGAAGCCGTGGTGAAAGCGATTGAAAAAGGAGAAGACATAAAGGAAAAGATAGGTGAGATTGCCAGGGACGCCGTTAAGAAGGCATTGGAGGAAGCCGAAGTTACACGGGAGAGAGTGGAATCTGTGGCTAAAGATGCAATGAAAGGTGCAATCGAAGGTGCACGGAAGGCAAAAGTGGATGCTGTTGAGGTCACCAAAGGTGCTGCCGAGGGCATAATTGAGGGGACGAAGCAGGCTGGTGTCAAAGCCGCTGACTTGGCGGAACATGCCGCAGAAGCAGCTCTGGACACCGCAAAAGAAGCGGGTGATAAGGCGGTGGAAGTGGTGAGGGGAGTCGTAAAAGGGTTTCTTGAAGCCGTCAAAGAGGTCTTAGAGAATAATAAAGAATGAATATAAAGGAATCATCCAGAATATTAGTTTTAGACCCGATTCACGGGGCAGAAGTTATTGCAGAAGAGCTAAAAGAACTTGGAAAAGAAGCGGGGATATTTAATCCATATCAAACTTTTAAAAAAAGTTTAACCAAAAACGCTGCGCATGCTTCGCAACAAACCTTTTTAAAAGATTTGGATTGCGATTTGGTTATCGCACCGGTTCACCTGAATCCGAACTTTGAAATTGTAAAGCAGGCTTTAAAGAATAACATACCTTTTATGAGCCATCACGAAGCGGTGAAAGAGATTGCAGCCATAAAAAACCTTTTCGCTGATATAAAAGCGATTGAAGTAACAGGGACGGTTGGGAAAACCTCGGTCTGCGAGCTGATATGTCAGTTACTAAAAAACAAAAATGTTCTTTCGCATACCAGTTCTTCCACAAGGTTCAAATCGGCAGGAGAAGAGATACGATTTCCCAGGCTAAGCGGCACGCCTGCGAGTGTGTTGAAAGTGATGAGCATAGCGAGCGAAAAGAATTTGAAGCCGGATATAGCGGTGTTTGAGATTTCGCTCGGTTTAACCGGAATAGGCGATGTAGGAGTGATAACAAGCCTGAAAGAGGATTATAGAATTGCAGGAGGCACAAAAGAAGCGTCTGCGGTAAAAAAAGCGTCACTAAAAAACTACGAGGACCGGGACAAAAGTATCGTGGTCCATCCGGGTTTATCCGATGTAAACGTGGGCGGGAATACTTATGGTGATAGAGATAAAAACCTGTGGCTATATGGAGGGGGAAACAAAGTCACTTTTAACAGGCTAAGAACCATAAACGGTGATTTTATAAGTGGCGAAATGGCGTTCAAACCTTTTGATTCTTATATCGGCGGGGAATATTACAGGAAATCCCTGGAAGCGGCTTTTTGCACGGTTTTGAGCCTTGGCATCCCGCCAGAAGAGGTCAATACAGAAGATATTTCCGCGGTAGAGGGCAGGATGAAACTGGAGAAGATAAAAGGGCGGTTTTTGGTTGACAATTCCAATTCAGGCACGAAATTGAAGTTCCTCGATGAGATAACCGAAGATGCGAGGCGGATTTCAGAAAAGATGATTCTGATTGTTGGAGAGGAATCACAATACGTGTGTGAGTGTGTGAGTGAGGAGGAACTGAAACGAGTGGTTGAGAATAGAGCATCGGATTTCGTTGAGATAATAATTGTAGGTGAGGAGTTTCAGGATAAAATAGAAGGTGAGAACGTGTTTTTTTCCGCTGGTTTGGATGCGGCATTGGAAAAAGCTGTTAACGATTCTGAAGAAGGTTTTGTGATTATATCTAATGTGAAGACGTGGAGGTGATTGGTTATGCAATGAAAACAAATATTCGAAAACTTTATCCTCATTCCTCCTACTGATTTATTTTAATACCTACAAATCCATAGGCAGTTTTATTTCTAATCTTTTCTCTGCTATCAGGAGTTCCTTAACGTTCAATATCTCCCCGTCAAAGGTCACCATCCCTTTTATAGAATTTGAAATAAAGTTCGCTAATATCAAAGAATCTCTACCTCCTAATCCGTATTTTGCCCCTATTGCTAATCCTAATTTCGTGATTTTCTTTGTTTGATCCAGGAATAGTAGTGTGTCCAAATCTATGTAATCGCTCAGTGTAGTTTTAGCATCCTCACGCCTCCATTTTTGCTTATAAACCAACGTGTGGTAGGCTTCGTGGATAATAGTTGGATTTACTGCATTATATCGGTGTTTCGCCAATATTTTTGTCTTCGGGTTATCTGGATGTTCTTTATCCAGGAAAGCCACCAATACATTTGTATCTACTCCCAGATACTCTTTATCTCTTTTGGTGTTGCCCATTCTGGTCTCCCCGTTCTTTCCACTTTTAGACCAAAAAAATCTTCTATTTTTCTCTTTTTCTCCCTTTTTGGTCTTAGTAGGATCACATCCGCTTTTTCTTCGATTGATAAGAGCATTCCTTCTTTGATTTGCAATTTTTCCCTAACCGGTTGAGGGATCAGAACCCTGCCTTTTGCATCTATTTTTGCTTCCATATTCCCACCAAATATAAGTGGGATTTTATATAATAAAAACTTTTTTATTAGCAGAACCTTTTTCACGAAAAGAGAATAAAAAGGAGGATGACAAGAGCATGAGCGGGGAAATGGAGATGGAAATGATACTGCATCCGAGACCGAGTGCGATAGTAGCTGCTCTTTATACGCTCCGCGACTTGGATGTAGAAGTTGCAGTTATGCACGGTCCAGCGGGATGCAGTTTCAAACACAGCCGACTGCTTGAAGAAGACGGGATGCATGTCTTAACTTCTGCGATGAACGAAAGCAATTTTGTGTTCGGCGGGCATGAATATCTCGTGCAGGTGCTGAGAAAAGCGGAAGAGATGTTTCATCCGGAGTTGATGGGTGTGATAGGCACCTGTTCGAGTATGATAATAGGCGAAGACATACATCAGGCGGTAGAGGACAGTGGAGTAGGCGCGAGATGCAAGGTGATAGCGGTGAACGTGCATGCTGGATACCGGGACAACACTGTGGGCGTTATCCTGACTCTTGAATCGGCTTATAAATCCGGTATAATTAGCAGTGAGGAGTTTGAGCGGCAGAAGAGAATGCTTGAAGCGGCAACGAAGTTAGAAAAAGAAGTTGGAGCCGCATGCAAAAGTTATATTCCACCGTCTAAAGGCGATTCTAAAATAGACGTTGCAAATCGGCTGCTTGAGCTTATTGGTAAGGGTAAAAAGGGAATATGCGTTTTAAATGCGAAGAAAGAGACAGTTTTTATGTTTGCAGACATTTTAAAGGCTGTGAATAAAGTCGCCGCACCTTCGCAAATCGTCAATATCGCAAATCTTGATAAAGAAGTGGGCTTGAAAAAGATTCGGGAATATTCGGAGAAAATTCTGGACGAATTAGCCACCGACGGTATCGAAATAGACCATGTAATCGGCGGGTTGGATGAGTATCCGGTTGCAGGCGAGAAAGCTGCTGCTTTAATCCGGGACCTTTATAACTCCGGGGATATAAATGGGGATTACGATTTTGCAGTTTTGCTGGGTATTCCGCATGCAGTTCCTTTAGAGAAGTATGGCATAAAAATGGAGATATTTTCGGTTACTAACGGTCCAAGAACAATCGAGCCGTTGAAATGGCTGGGGCATGACCATGCAGTGCTTGAAATTGACCTTCATCCGAAGACGATGGGTGCTACCGGCATTATTCCTTCGGAATTCGGTGATACGCTACTGAAGCTGAAACATGTAAAATCCGAACTCTAACTTCGAAATATCCTCGTAGATGCGTGGTAATTTTTAGAAAGACTTTTTACTAAACTTAACCAAACAAATTAAACACAATGAAAAAGATAAAAGAGCTAAATGCCTTTCTTATAACAGATGAAGAGCTAAAAGAAACGATAGAGGGCATAGGCTGGAAAGTTTTCATTTCTGAGATGAAAAGAGGGTTCGAGCAATGCTCTTCAGGGCACATTGTGGCGCCTGAAAAGGTGTTCGTTGATACAGAAGTGTCTGACATGAGATGTATGCCGGCGTATCTGCCGAAATACAATCGCAATTATTGCGGTGTTAAGATTGTTTCTGCTGCGCCGGAGAATAGAAAACTCGGTTTGCCTACGGTATTGGGTGAATATTTGCTCAGGGATGCCGAAACACAGCAATTAATTGCGATAATGCAGGCTGAGGAGATGACTGCGTATAGAACCGGTGCTGCTACGGGTGTTGCTACCGAAGCGTTATCGAGGACGGATTGCGAAACGCTCGGTATAATAGGCACGGGAAAGCAAGCCCCTTACCAGGCTAAGGCAATACTAACTGTAAGACCTTCTATTGATAGAATAAAGGCGTTTAATATCACAGAACAACAAGCGATAGATTTTAAAGAGAAATATGAAACCGAATTTGGTATTGATATAACCGTTACTGGTCTGGAAGACGCTATGGATTCTGATATAGTCACAACGGTAACCACAGCCACTGAACCTTTCATTTCTTCTGAACTGATAAGTCCTGGTACGCATCTTAACGGCGTTGGTGCCGACTCGAAAACGAAGATAGAATTCGACCCGGAAGTGCTGAAAAAATCCAGAGTATTCGTTGATATGCTATCGCAGTGCATGCATTCGGGTGAGATATATCGAGGATTAGAGAAAGGGATAGTGAAAAAAGAAGATTTGATTCCGCTGGGTGATGTATTGCTTGGGAAAGTAAAGGGCAGGACCAGTGAGGATGATATAACTTTCTTCAAATCAACCGGCGTCGCTTTTGAGGATTTAATTACTGCGGTGTTGGTTTTTGAGGAACTGAACCAATAAGGAGCCAAACCCTCCTTATCAACCTTCCTACCAAAAGACTTTTTGGATTAAACCTTTTTCTAAAAGGTTTGACTTATCAACCCTCCCAACCCCGCTATGTAAATCACGAGTGAATAGGAAGACAAAACAAATTCCTGCTATTAGAGAACGAGTGTTTTATTTATAGCTTTATTTTAGTATTATCAAAATAAAATGGGGAAAGTATATCTTGTTGGTGCCGGACCGGGAGACCCGGAATTGTTAAGTTTGAAGGCATACAGGCTTATAAAAGAAGCCGACGTGATATTGGTTGATAATTTAGTTTTAGGCGTGACGCAGCAGATTCCAGAAGGTAAAAAGGTTATTGACATTGGAAAAACAGCGGAGAAACACAAATTTTCACAGGATGCGATAAATTCGCTCATGGTGGAACTGTCGGGAAAATACGAGAAGGTTGTGCGGTTGAAAGGCGGAGACCCTTATATTTTCGGTAGAGGAGGAGAAGAAGCAGCGTTTCTCAGAGAGCACGGCGTTGATTTTGAAGTAGTGCCGGGAATAACGTCTGCAATTGCAGTTCCTGCTTCTTTTTCCATCCCGCTTACATACCGTGGTGTTTCCTCTTCTGTTACGATAATCACGGGACATGAGATGGAAGAAAAGGAAGAAAGTGAAAGCATTGACTGGGAAGCGATTGCGAATTTGAAAGGCACGATTGTCATATTGATGGGTGTAGGAAACCTCGCTAAGAATGTTGACAAACTTTTGAAGCATGGAATGCGTGCAGAAACACCTGTTGCGGTTATTGGAAAAGGATTTACTGCAGCTGCGGGGATTGTAGTTGGAACGCTTGGTAACATAGCGGAAGTGGTAACGAAAGAAAAAGTGAAGCCGCCTGCGGTTATTGTAGTTGGCGATGTGGTTAATATAAGGGAGAAGTTGATGTGAAATTTGTTTATTTAAGTTTTAAGAGGTATCAAAAGTGAGAAAGAAGATAGCGGCTTTTCGACCTGAAAATGTGCTTCTTCACACAAGGGAAATAGCGGAGAGACACGGATTTGATTTTTTCGGCTTTCCAGTGTTTGAACTTGTAGAGAGGAAAGAGGCATTAAAGGAGATAGAAGCTGTTTTTGAAGAAGGCGTGGACATAGTAGTTTTCACCAGTGCGAACGGTGTTAAAAAATTGTTTGGTATATGCGAAGGTAAATTTGATTTGAAGAAGAAATTTTCGGATGCCGATGTGGAACTGGAACTATGCGCTATCGGACCTGCAACGAAAGAGGAACTGGAGAAAAAGGGCTTGAAAGTGAATTTAATGCCTATGGAGTATAGCACTGAGGGTCTAAAGAGGCTATTTGATGCGTTTGATGTAAAAGATAGGAGGATTGCATTCCTCAGAAGTTCGGAGGGTAGCAAGGGGATTATAGAGCTTTTGGAGAGTAAAGGAGCTTTTGTGATGGATATAGCGATATACGAAGTGAAGAAGAAGGATTTGACTGAATGTAAAGAACCTTTTGAGGATTTTGTGAAGTATAAGCCTGATTATGTCATATTCACGAGTTCATTGACTTTCAAAATCTTTCTGGAGCTTGTAAAGGAGTTGGATATACGAGAGGATGTCTTGAGGAATGCGAAGATTGTTGCGATAGGGGATTTGACTGCGAGAAGCATAGTGGAAGAAGGGCTAAAAGTGGATTTGGTTGCGGAGAAAAGCACTTTTGAAGATGTTTTGAAAGAGCTAAAAAGCTTTTAAACGCAAAGGATAAATAAAAAGAACAGCCGATATGGAATTGTTATTAGAAAGGTGAGAACGATGGGAAATACCTCGAGAAGGAAGATAGAGCAGCTCCGGATCTGTGCGGAAAAGGAAGTGGAAGTAGATGCGAATTGCTTTGCAGACGTTAAGCTTGTTCATGTTGCGTTACCGGAAATAGATAAAGAAGGGATAGATTTGAAGACGGAGTTTTTAGGCTTTTCGTTTAATTATCCCATAATGATTGCTTCGATTACCGGCGGGCATCCAGAGACGAAAAGAATAAATAAAGTTCTTGCAGAAGCGGCTGAAACACTTGACATGGGTATGGGTGTGGGCTCTCAGAGAGCAGCACTGGAAGGCACCGAGCAGGAGGACTCTTTCCGTGTGGTTCGTGACGTTGCGCCTGATTCGTTCATTTATGCGAACTTAGGTGCTCCTCAGTTGAAGGAATACGGGATAGAAGGTGTTGAGCGAGTTATAGAGATGATAGATGCAGATGCAATTGCGATACACCTCAACTTTTTACAGGAAGCCATTCAGCCGGAAGGCAACGTAGATGCAAGAGGTTGCCTGGCTTCGATAAAAGAGGTATGCGATGCGATAAAAAAGCCGGTAATTGTAAAGGAAACGGGTGCTGGGATTAGTTATGCAGTGGCGAAGAAGTTACACGAGGCAGGCGTATCGGCAATAGACGTAGGCGGTTTGGGTGGAACAAGTTTAGCAGTAGCAGAGATATACCGTGCGAAAGCAGAAGGAGATGAATTGGGTGAACATTTGGGACACCTTTTTGGGTGGGACTGGGGCATTACTACGGTGGAAAGCATAGTGGAGTGCAGTGCGCTTCCTTTTCCTATTCCCGTAATTGCTACTGGCGGAATAAGAACTGGCATTGACGTTGCGAAAAGCATGGCTTTAGGTGCAGACCTGTGTAGTGCCGCTTTGCCTTTCCTGAAACCTGCAATGGAAGACAATGGTGGAAAAGGAAGCACGGATAAAGTAATAGAGAAAATAAAGGAAATGGGCGAGGAATTAAAGGTTGCTATGTTCTTAACTGGCTGTAAGACGGTAGAGGAGTTAAAAGAAGCAGAAGTAGTAGTAACCGGGAAAGCAAAAGAGATAGCAGAGCAGAGGGGGTTTGTCGAACGAATAAAAAGAAAAACGAGAAAGATATTATAGATGTGGTGAGTGGTGATTTAATTTTCACACCACGTCCACCGCTACTATCCGCTCACCAGCTCTCACATTCATCAACCGCACACCCTGCGTGTTCCTACCCTGAACGGAAATGTTTCGTACCGCAATTTTGGTCACCATATTGTCAGACGTAGCGATCACCAACTCATCATCGTTCTTTACTTGCTTGATACACACCACTTTACCGTTTCTTTCAGTGGTTCGAATGCTAATCACGCCTTTGCCACCCCGGTGTGTCTCTCTGTAAGCATCCAGTTTCGTTCTTTTTCCATAACCGTTCTCTGTTATCGTAACGAGTCTTGAAGCATCCAAACTCAAGTCAACAGCTTCTATACTTGCTATCTCGTCTTCCTTATCCAATCTCATCCCCCGTACGCCAGATGCATATCTACCCATCTCCCGCAATTCCTCTTCCTGGAAGAGTATCGCCTTTCCGTTCTTCGAGCTTAAAATAATACCTGTCTGCGCTCCGCCCTTTATCAACGCCACGTCGGTTAACACATCGTTCTTCCTTCGGTCAACCCTAACGGCGACGATACCCGTGACGCGTATAGCCTTCAGCTTAGCGAGTGCGCTTCTCTTCACCACGCCTCGTTTGGTAGCGAAAACGATATAGGCGTTTTCTATTGCACCATCCACCTCTTCAGGTATGGCAAGGGCCGCAGCGAACTTTTCCTCCTCCTCTATTGCTGAGCCCACTCCTGGAAGGTTCACCAGAGGTTTTCCTTTCGCATGCCGGCTTGTTGGCGGGATTACGTAGGTCTTCACCTGATATGCCTTGCCATATTCAGTAAAGAGAATTAGGCGTTCCCGTGTGGACGCGCGTATGAAATAAGAGATAACATCGCCTTCTTTCCTGTCTATAACGGATATCCCCTTCCCTCCTCTCAGTTGCCGCCTAAAATTACTCGCAGATAATCGCTTCACGTAATCGCGCTGTGTGAAAAAGAGGATTACGTTCTTCTCTTCGATGAAATCACGCTCGCTTAACTCTACCACCTCCTCTACCACGGTCCTTCTCGCATCGCCATACTTATCCTTCAGCCCTATCAGTTCTTCCTTGATAACGCCGAATATGCGCGCTTCACTTGCCAATACCTCTCGTAACCAGTTTATTTTAACCTCAAGCTCTGCCCGTTCGGTTTCTATCTTGTCACGCTCCAGGGCACTCAACCGCGAGAGCCGCATATCCAGTATCTCTTTCGCTTGCTCCTCGCTCAGCTCAAATTTGTCAATCAGAGCGGATTTAGCTGTTTTTACATCGCTTGACGCTTTTATTAGCTTTATCACCCCATCTATATTTGCTATTGCGATGATTAACCCCTCTAATATATGTTTCCGCTTCTCAGCGCGCTCTAATTCATATTGCAGCCTTCTAATCGTTACGTCTTTACGGTGCTTTATGTAGCATTCGATGAGCTCCTTGAGCGTTAATACGCGTGGTTCACCCTCCACAAGTGCAAGATTAATAACGCCAAATGTGGTCTCCAATTGCGTGTGCTTATAAAGGTTATTTAAAATGATGAGGGCGTTAGCGCCCGATTTCAAGGTTATTACAATCCTCATGCCTTTACGGTCTGATTCATCGCGTAACCCCGTGATGCTGTCCACCTTGTATTTCCTTACGAATTCAGCTATCTCTTCGACCAGCTTGCTCTTATTTACCTGGTATGGTATCTCATTTATGATTATTCGCTCTTTTTTAGCCGTTCTTTCTATATCTGTCTTTCCTCTCAGCTTTATGCTGCCTCTGCCCGTCTCATACGCCTGTGTTATGCCCCCGTAGCCAGAAATGATGCCGCCAGTGGGAAAATCAGGAGCTTTTATTATTTGCATCAGCTCTCCTATGCTTACCTCTGGCTCGTCTATCACTTTTATTATGCCATCCACCACTTCTGCTAAATTATGTGGGGGCATGTTAGTAGCCATACCAACGGCAATACCGGAAGAGCCGTTTATCAACAGGTTAGGGAGCTTCGCGGGTAAAATCTGCGGTTCCTTTAGCGTGTTATCAAAATTAGGACTCCATGCGACAGTGTCTTTATCAAGGTCAACCAGCAGCTCCTCTGCTATTTTTGAGAGCCTCGCTTCGGTATATCGCATCGCCGCAGCGGAATCTCCGTCTATACTGCCGAAATTACCCTGACCATCTACTAAAGGGTATCTGTAAGAGAAATCCTGCGCCATTCTCACCATTGTTTCATAGACCGCAACGTCACCATGAGGATGATATTTTCCCAAACAATTATGAGAAATCATACCATTCGCTATGAATTCATGTTTCCCCTCTACTTCTATGTCATAGGTTTCCTCAATTTGTGCTTCCTCAATTTTTTTAACCGGGATAAAATAAAGGTCATGCTCTAAAACCTCACTTAATAAAGGTAGATATTTAGAGCCTATCCTTTTCGCTTTCTCATAAATATTTAATTCTTCCACATTCGTTTTATAAATCTCCACCGTTTCTAACAAATTCTTTGCATATCTTATCTTTGTCCCATCTTTATATTTAATTCCCAATCTAAATTTATTCCCTCTTAAATCCTTGTACCACCCTCCTCCTAAATGCTTTTCACTAAACTCTGAAAATAGGAACTTGCCTAAAAAAGGTATTCTATAATAAAAAGAAGGTAATTTCTTAGATTCTGCTTTTTCCTTAAGCCTTGCTTTTTTATACGAAGAAGCGAGTTGTAATTTTGGAATTAACTTCTCGAGACTATGGCTACTTATATCTAAAGAGAAACACGGATAGTTTACATTTATCAATCTATCCTCCAAAAAACGACTTTTTCCTCCCTCCTTTTCCTTATACTTTTTGGATAAAACACCAACGTTAAAAAGTAAGGTTTGGAGTTGGGAAATCAATTTCTCTGAAACGGAAGCATAATTTAAAACGTTTCTCTCTTTATGAACACTTCCATCACCATCTATAAGACCTGAGATGAAGGCGTAAATAACCCCTGAAGGAGATGTGAGGATTTCTTCAGGGATAAATTTAGTTACGGCGGAGAGATTTCTTAAATCAAGACCATCTATAAATTTTTTATTTACTTCTGTCTTATTTATCCTTAAGTAAAAGATATCCTCCTTGGGCAATATGTTTTCTTCTATCCCAAATTCTTCTTTCAAAATCCCTCTTACCTTTTCTAAAACGACTTTTTCTTGAGCAGAAAAACCCAGTCGGTCATAGCCTCTTTCGTTTTTTTCTACCCACCCATCTGACATCAAAATCCCTAAAAGATAGGCAATATTTTCATTTAAAATCAACCCATTTACTTTTTTATATGCCGTATTTTGAGAATATACACCCCTTAGAACCACAAAATCGCCTGGCTTTAAATCCTCCGCATCTTTAAACACAAATTTCAAATCCGGTGTGAAAACTTTAAATTTTTGTGCAAGAGTAGCCTTATTCTCAATACCATTTTCTAAAGTGACTTTTAATAGTTTTTTAGGAGGCATGTAATATAATCTTTCCACTCTCCCTTTTCCATCCTGTGTGAAAACTTCATCTCCTACTTTTATATCTTGAATAGGAACTAAACCTCGGGTAGTAGAAACGAGGGTATCTTTCGGGAAACATTCCCCTACTATCCGCGCTGATTTCTTATGCGCTCTATCATGAGTGCTGCCAAGTTCATGCATTCCGTATAATATACGGCGATGCACCGGTTTCAGACCATCACGCGCGTCAGGAAGAGCTCTTCCTACAATCACGCTCATCGCATAGTCTATATACGAGCTCTTCATCTCGTCTTCAACGCTGACTTCTATTACACGCTCACGTTCTTGTTCTTCTCCTTCTCGCTCCTCCTCACGCTCGTTTTCATTCATTTAATTGCTATGGTTAGTATTATGCTCTGAAAGTAATAAAAGGTACGGTCCAATTTAGTAATAAGGTGTGATTATCAAAGATGAACCTGAACGCATTATTTCAAGGAACTGCAAAAAGGGTTTACCTCGAAACTTTCGGCTGCACCGCAAACGTTGGTGACGAGATGAAGATGCGAGCGATTCTAAGAAATGCGGGTCATGTGGTAGTGGAAGAAAGCGAAGCCGATGTCGTTATCGTGAATACATGCACCGTAGCGAAGAGGACGGAATTAAACGTGATAAAGAGACTGAAAGAATTGAAGGAAAAGGGTAAAGAAGTGGTTGTTGCGGGTTGTATGCCTGCGGCACAGCCTGACCTGGTGAAAAGCATTTTAGGCGAAGAGGTGGCTATGGTGACACCAATGGATATTTGCAATGGTTATAGTGAGGGTGAGGAACAAAGGCTTGATTTTGACGGTGTGGTTGGTATAATTCCAATAGCAATGGGTTGCGTAGGAAAATGTTCTTATTGTATCGTGAAGCGAGCGAGGGGCGAGTTGAGAAGCTACGAGCCTGAAAAGATCTGCGAAGCAGTTAAAAGTGCGGTGGAACGAGGTGCGAGGGAGATACGGATTACTTCGCAGGACTGCAGTGCATACGGCTGGGACAGCTTCGATATAAAGCTTCCAGAGTTATTAGAAATGGTAACATCAGTGGAAGGCGATTTTAGAATAAGAGTGGGTATGTTGAACCCATTTACGGCGATTCACATCCTGGATGAACTCCTTGAAGTATATGATTCCGAAAAAATATTCAAATTCTTTCACGTGCCGGTGCAATCTGGCTCTGATAAGGTGCTGAGTGATATGAGAAGAAATTACAAAGCTGCTGATTTCGTTGAGATAGTAAAAAGCATAAGGAAGCGATTCGAATATAGCACGATATGCACGGATTTCATCATAGGATTTCCAACAGAGACAGATACGGATTTCTTTTCCTCTTTGAACCTGCTGGAGGAAATAAAGCCAGAAAAAGTGAACATAACGAGGTTCTCTCCAAGACCCGGGACGGAAGCATCAAAGCTAAAGGATTTGCTGGAGCGGGAGAAGAAAAGGAGGTCGAGAATTTTCTCCGCCGTTTATCACACGCTTGCTTTCGCAAAGAATAGAGAACTGGAAGGAAAGGAACTCCCTGTTTTAGTAATGGAAAAGGGTAAGAAAGGGGGCGTAATAGCCAGGGACACTTCGTATAGGACGATAGTAATAAAAAAGGAGTTGCCACTTGGTGCCACTTATACGGTGCGTGTAAAGGAGGCGAAGAGCACTTATTTGGTGGGTGAGGTCCAAAACATTGACAGGTAGGAAATATGAAGAAAGTAGAATAGAATTTATAGCCATGTCATTAAAAGAAGAAGATTGGGAAGTTGTGGAAGGAGAGTACAGAACTCCGGAGACATGCCCCTGGTGTGGCGGGAAGATAGAGGAGAAGTTATTGGAAGTGAAGTTTTTAGACGGTAAAGTAAGAATTTCAAAATTCCCAAAAATGGTTTGCAGTAAATGCGGACGCTCGTTCATGAACGATGAACAAGCAGCATATTACGAGAAACTTCAGGAAGATTTGGTTCAAATTTATTCAATCGAATATAGGAAAAGAGAACTGCAAATGGTAGGGGTATGATGGTGCAAAAGGGTTATTTGATGTGATAGCAACTTTTAAATATAAGACCTTTCCTTTCAAATACATGGCACGCACACGATGCACGGTCTGCGGCAAACAGGCATTGTATAAATGCAAGTATTGCGGTGATAACCTTTGCAAGGAGCATCTCCTGCCAGAAATGCACTGGTGCGTTGGACTTGAGGAATATAAGAGAGAACTCGAAGAAGGCAAAATATCTCCTATTCCCTTAGAAGCGGAAGCGGAACCAGAAGAACCTCAACGTAAAAAAGGATGGAAAGATGAAAAAAAAGTTTATACAAACCCCTTCGGCATCTTCTCCGGTAACTATTCGTTTTTGCTTTTATTTCTCATCTTCATCTCTTTCGTTTTACAATTACTCATTCCAGGCGGTCTGATTACGAGTGGAACCTCCACCTCGTATGAAAAGCTAATGTGGTTGAATCCGCAGCTCATAGAAGAAAGACCCTGGACATTGATAACACATATCTTCCTTCATGGAAGCTTCGGGCACTTCCTCTTCAATATGCTCTTCTTTATCTTCTTTGCTCCTGTGCTGGAGAGAAAGATAGGGAGTCCAAAATTTCTACTCATCTTTTTCCTCTCGGGAATTGTTGCGGGGATTGGCTGGTGTTTGACTTCCGATAACCCGGCAGTGGGTGCGAGTGGTGCATTATATGGCGTTTTTGGAGCGCTTGCGGTGCTGATGCCAAGGATGAGGATGTATATCTTCCCATTGCCCATACCACTGGAGATGTGGATGGTGGTTATTCTTTTTGCGATATTCAATTTTTTGATGATTGGCACCACCTATCCAATCGCATTTACGGCACATTTATCAGGTCTTTTTTTCGGGCTACTCGCAGGCTTGAGTTTAAAAAGGAAGTAAAACACTAACCTTTTTATATACCATCTTCCTATTTATGAGATATATCTCAAAATTGAGATGATAAGGGTGAAAGATAAAGATGAGCGGGGACGTGATATTTTCGTTAAGAAAGCTCGCTTTGTTAGGTGCGATAGAGCAGCCTATTAAATTGTCTTCTGGTCATTTCGCGGAAACGATTAAATCAAGCATACAAACCGCAGCGAGGCGACTCCAGGAGCTTGAAAGAGAAGGTTTCGTGCATAGAAAAATAATAGCGGATGGACAGTGGATAATACTGACAAAAAAAGGGATAGAGCAATTAAAGAGAGAATGTTATGAATACCAGAAGATATTTTTTTCCATACCGAATATCGAGGTTGAGATTGCAGGACGCTTGATTACAGGTCTGGGAGAAGGGAAATATTATACGACGCTTGAGGGATATAGAAAGCAATTCGAGGCTAAATTAGGTTTTACTCCTTTTCCAGGCACCTTAAATCTCAACCTGGAATCGCAAAGTATAGCAACACGGAAGAAGCTGGATGGGCGGAAAGGGGTAGAAATAGAGGGTTTTGAATCAGAAAAAAGGACCTTTGGCGGTGCCAAGTGCTTCCCTTGTAAGATATTGTGCGACAGTGCTGAGGGAATTAAAAGCGCTGTTATCATTCCCGACCGCACACATTATCCCGAAGATGTTCTGGAGATAATTTCACCGGTTTATCTGCGATGCGAACTTAAACTGGAGGACGGAGATGAGATAAGAACAAGGGTGGTGATATGAACAAAATATGAACAATATTAACATTCCCGAGTCGGTAAAACGGGGTATAGAATGCGTAAAAAAGGAAAAACTCGTATTAATATACGATGCAGAGGATAGAGAAGGCGAGACTGACCTTGTAATGCCTGCTTCTTTTATGACATCCAAAACTGTCGCTTATTTTAGAAATGAGGCAGGCGGGCTTATATGCGTTGCTATTCATCCTGTTGCGGCAGAAAAACTCGGTCTTCCACTCATGAGTGATATTTTGAGAAACGTGAATGATAACTTCTCTCCTCTAAGGAAAATAGTGGAGGAAAAGGGCGACCTTTTGTATGATAAGCGTTCTTCCTTCTCTCTCTGGGTGAATCATCGTGATACATTCACAGGCATAACGGATAGAGACAGGGCGTTGACGATAAAGAAGATAGGCAAAGCGGTGGAGAGAGTATTAAACGGAAATGACAACACTTACGATTTTTACACAGAATTCCGAACCCCAGGGCATGTTTCAATATTAAGAGCTGCGGATGGGTTGCTTGGTGAAAGAAGAGGGCAGACAGAACTCTCCGTGGCATTAGCGTTGCTTGCGGGTATATCCCCTGCAATGGTAATATGTGAGATGTTAGACAACGAATCCGGAGGTGCTCTTTCCAAGGCTAATGCAAAGGCTTTCGCATCAGAGCGAAACATCATTTTCATCGAAGGGAAGGATATAATAGAAGCATATCATTCGCTCTTCTCGCCGTAGTATTCAACGTAACTGCAAAATGCAGAGTGCAAATTGGAAAATGTAAAACATGGGTGAATAAGGTGAAGTAGCATCGCTTTTATTAAAATTAACACGAGGTATGTCAGCGATAAAGCCTTTTGCTACTTTCATAAAACAACGTAAACTAACTAATATTAAGGAGAAAGGCGCCTTCCTCTTCGTCTGAGTAACATGCTCTACGACGTAGAAATTGCCTATTTACTCTCCAAGAAATTGTTCTTCGCTGTCAGCGACGCAAGTTCGGTCCCAAGAACAAAAATAGCCTGCTTATGCTCTTCTTTACTTCGGTGTACCTGGAAAGGTGAGATCTCCAGCTCGTTGTACTTCTCGAAATCACAGCCTATACCACTTTCTTCACAATACTTCTTCAATTGAGCCAATAGCATGTGTAAGTGTACCAGCTCTTCTTTTTTCATTGTAATATCTTAATTTTTTTATTAGTATTTAAATAGTGCAGTTCTTAATTTTTTTGTTAGCATTTAAATATTGCTGTCATGATAAATATTGTCGTCATGGGCTCATCAAAAATTATTTCAAATGCCGCTGTGGCTTAGAGGTAGAGCGGCTGACTCGTAATCAGCAGGTCGTGGGTTCAAATCCCACCAGCGGCTTTCACTAAAAGATGCAACACAAAACTGAAACAAAGACCATATTGCAAAAGGAAAACAACTTCAGCGAATGGTATAACGAGATACTGAAGCGTGCAGAGATATTGGACATCAGGTATCCGGTGAAAGGGGTATATGTATGGTATCCTTACGGATATAAATTAAGGAACCTGATCTATGGCATTTTGCGTTCTCTATTGGATAAAGAGCATGAGGAGGTGCTATTCCCTCTGTTGATACCCGAAAAGGAGTTAATGATGGAGAAGGAACACGTAAAAGGGTTTGAAGATGAGGTGTTCTGGGTGACAAGGGGAGGAAGTACGGAATTGGATATTCCTCTCGCACTCCGTCCTACCTCAGAGACTGCGATATACCCGGTCTTTAAAGTCTGGATAAGGTCGCATCGCGACTTGCCTCTCCGAATATACCAGATAGTGAACACTTTCAGATATGAAACAAAGCATACAAGACCGCTTATTCGACTGCGCGAGATAACCTCCTTTAAAGAGGCGCATACTGCACACGCAAGCCGGGCGGATGCCGAAGCGCAAATAAAAAAGGCGGTGGCTTTATACAAAGATTTCTTTGACCAGCTTGCCATACCTTATGTAATTACGAGAAGACCGGACTGGGATAAATTTCCGGGGGCGGAGTATTCCATCGCCTTTGATACGCTCATGCCAGACGGAAGGACAATGCAAATTGCTACTATTCATTTGCTTGGCGAGAGTTTTGCGAGAACTTTTGATATAGTATATGAGGATAAAGATGGCGCCGTGAAGTTCGTAAATCAGACTTGCTATGGCATTTCGGAAAGATGCGTTGCCGCCGTGATCTCCGTTCATGGAGATGATCATGGTCTGATGCTGCCTCCTGAGGTCGCACCCATACAGGTTGTTATTGTGCCTATTGTATTTTCAAGCGAGGGAAAAAGTGTAGAAGTGGAAAAAGCTTGCTTTGTCGTTTATGAGGAATTGAAAAAAGCAGGTATAAGAGCATTTTTTGATAACTCGGAGGAAAGACCGGGTGCGAAGTATTACCGGTGGGAGATGAAAGGAGTGCCTTTGAGGATAGAAATAGGACCCCGGGATTTGAGAAACAATAGATGTGAATTCGTAAGAAGAAATGACTTCAAAAGGATGCAAGTTCCACTTAGCGATGTCGTGCCCGAAGTGGAGCGAACACTAACGGGAATTAACGATTGTATTTATGAACGAGCAAAAGAAACTTTTTTCGCTAACATCTATAAAAACGAAGGTAACAACGGTGCAGGTAAAGGTAAAGATAAAGGCGAAGGGGCGATGGAAGGGCTGAGAAGAAAGGGCATTGTTTCTTTATTCTTATGTGAAAGCGAAAGATGTGGGAAAGAAATAGAAGAACGTCTTGGAGTAAATGTGTTAGGTGAGGCGGTATATGAAGATGGGGATGAAGATGAGGCTGAAGAGCGAGAAAAAAGCGAAGGGAGATGCGTAATTTGCTCGAAAGAAGGGAAAAGAGTGTATGTTGCAAGGGCGTATTGAACAAAACCCGGAGGGGAAAATCAAAAAGTTTAAACAGTTCTGAGCTATGCCAGTAAGTAAAGCCCGTAGAGGGATTGGATATATAAAAGGGATAATGAAGAATGTTCGTAATGTCAAGAAGAGTGAGTTTAAGGCTTTTTTCGATGACCTCAACTCCGCGGATTGTATCATTCTCGTTGGGGAAGGAAGATCGCAAAGCGCATTGTACATAGGAATGGGGCAAATGGACAACGAGGTGCGAACAATGGTTGACATAGATTTCCCGGGCAGAGATATAGTGGAGGCAGCGCCGGTGTTGGAGAAAAAGTATGATAGGATAGCACTGCTCGTTAATTCCGGAAGTGGTGAGACCTCAACTCCCAAAATAGTGATTAAACAACTTTCTGATTATATCGAACGAGAAAAAAGCGATAAATTTACCATTGATGCGGTTGTCTCGAACACGAATTCCTCGATAGGAAAGATAAGGGAGAAAGAATATGGTAACGTGGTCGAACTGAAAGGAAGGGAAAGAAAACCTAATACCACTAATGCATTTCTCAAACACGGCATAATGAACGATGTTTACGAATTAGGTTCTTTGCTGCTATTTCAGAAAACAAAAGAGGCAATAAACGAGAAGAAGGATTATAAGGCGGTATTCAAAAAAATAGAGGCGGAATCAAATGTTATAGGTGAATTTATGGATAGCTTCGTCAGTTCTGATAGTTACAAACACATCATTGACAAGCTGGAGACGAGAAGCCGGATAACAATGGGCGGGTTGGGTCCTGCGAGGAATGCGGCAAAGATGTCTGCAATAAGACTGCAGCACGTTAAAAGAGCTATTGGCGACGAAGTTTACTTATCCGGACCCTTTGCGCCGAGACCACGAGCAGGCGATATTTTATTTTTAATCTCGTGGTCTGGAGAGACAGAGCCGGTTTTAGGATGGTGTAGAGAGCAAAAGAAAGCAGGTGGTTACGTTTATTCTATCGTTGGTAATGAATCTACCTTATCGAGGGAGCTAGATAGTCGCATAATAGAATCCTCGCCTACGACGTTCTATGAGCGTGCGACGTTTGCACTCAGCCCTTTGCCACTACATCTGGTGGAAAGACTTCATCAAAGGGGGTTCAGGCTACCGGAATACATTATGGAATGGTGGGAGCACTCGGTGACGCAATAATGGAGTTGTATTATGTATAGCTTTTGGAAAATACTAAATCCCAAGTTTTTGTCATTGGGATTTTGGTATTTGATATTGTTTAGTATTTCGGATTTAGAATTTGGGATTTTACAGCTAAACAATTACAAGGGGATTTTACGTCTCTGCATAGGCTCTTGCCTGCTGGTATACGGGAGCTACTCCGATTTGAGGACAAGAGAGGTCTCGAATGTCGTGTGGCTCGTGATGGCTGTTTCTGGTGTTTTTCTTGCAAGTGTAGAGCTCTTCATGGGTTCTTTGTCGCTCTTTCAGGTGCTTAAATCACTGATTGTGGGCGCTATATTCGTCTTTCTGCTCTACATTCTCAATTTCGGCGGTGCAGACGTAAAAGCGATTATTTCACTCTCTCTGCTCTTCCCAAACTTCCCTTTATTTTCCGCACTTCACTTCCACCTACCCGTGATGGGTGTTCCACCGCTGGACATCTTTGTGCTCAGCATGCTTACGAATAGTTTGCTTTTCGCTCTTTTATCGCCTATTTCCCTTTTCCTATATAATTCGCTCAGGAAAAATTTTTCACCGCTTATGTTCCTTGGCTGGAAAGTCGAAATTTCAGAGCTGAGGAGAAAAAAGAACTTCAAATTGATGCATGAAATAGAAGAGGAGTCTGGAAAGAAGAAGTATATATGGGGGGGCATAGAACCAACAGAAGAAACATTAAGTCGTCTTGAAGAATTGGAGCGAAAGAAAAGGGTTAAAGAGGTTTGGATTACACCAGAGCTCCCTTTTATCGTGTATCTCACTGCTGGTTTCTTCACCGCTGCTTTCTACGGCGATTTCATCTTCGTTTTATTGCGAATTGTTATGTTTGTGAACATCTAAAAATATTTATGATTACGAGCCCTGATAAAGTGGATAATCCGCCATATACCACGACCCTAACTTCTCTTTTATCTCTTCCATTTCATATTTGACTTTTTCATACTCTTCTTCAGGCACATCCTGAAGCAGTTTCATCAACTCCTTTAACACTTTTGTCATTTTTGTCGCATCCATTTTTATCACCTAATTTTCGTTAATACAATTTCCAATCGTCCTTAAAAGGTTTTCGGACAGTGATAAAAAAGTTTAAAATATTTTAAAGAATTTTATAAGTAAAAGAAAGTTTATATTTGTGAGTAATGAGATAGTCCGGATAGTCTATTCAAAGTTCCACAGAATTTTGAGCAGATACCGCAATATTCGTTTTCCTGCACTTCATCTTGTCCCCGGTTTTCACCAATATCTCAAAACCTTCGGGAATGTTCACGTCCACACGAGAGCCGAAACAAATCTTACCTATTCGCTCTCCTTCCCTTATTTCCTGCCCTTCGTTCACCTCGCACTTTATTTTCCTTGTAAAAAATCCCGCTATTTGCACTATTTTTATATCTCCATATTTTGTGCTAAGTTCTATTGTGTTTTTCGTGTTGAAATCACTACTGCGTAGGAAAGCGGGCTTAAAAAATCCTTTTTCCGGTGTTATTTTTTTCACTACGCCATCTAATGGCGCGGCAGTGATGTGCACATTATGGAGATGCATGAATATAGTAATAGTTCTGCTTTCTTCTTCTATCCTTATTACCCTTCCGCTTGCCGGCGACAGCATATACTTACTCATATCTTTTGAAAATCCTAAATCCCAATATATACCAATAAGCCCTTACAGGGCTTGCGGGGTCGTGGGGCAGATCCCCACACTACCAAACAAATCCAAAATCCCAATACTACCAATTTATTCATTCCCTTTTTGTTTTATTAATAATCGCACTCAAGATATTTATAATCTCTGCTATTTCCAAAACCCTTTGGGCAAAACTGAATACCCTTTCCCGGATATCATATATCTTCTCTTCCTTGGTTTTGGGATTTGGTATATATTGGGATTTTGAAATTACGCCTTTAGGCGTTGGGATTTGGTAGTATTTGTCATTGGGATTTTTCATTTGTCTCTTCTAACATTTAATGGAATCCATATCTTCCCACCAGAGGCACGAAAAGCACATCGCATTTTCGCTCCTTCTCTATCCTGTCTTTCTTCTCCACCAGATACAACTCTTGCACGTATCTCCCGATGGGTATAACCATTTTTCCACCGGTTTTCAACTGCTCAAGTAACGGAGGAGGCACATCAGGAGCGGCACAGGTCACGCTTATTTTGTCATACGGCGCATGGTCTGGCAGTCCAAGGGTTCCGTCGCCGAGAATCACCGTCACGTTCTTATACCCCGCACGCTTCAGGTTCTCACTCGAAAATTCAACCAGCCACGGTATCCTTTCTACGGAATATACCTGTCCTTTTTCGCCGATTATCTCAGCAATGACTGCGGCATGGTATCCGGAGCCAGCGCCAATTTCAAGCACTTTCTCTCCTTTCTTTAACTCCAGATAATCGCACATCATCGCAACCATGTGCGGTGCGCTTATCGTTTGACCCTCTCCGATGGGCAACGGATAATCCTCGTATGCCTGGTCACTAAGATTAGGAAGGACAAAAAGGTGCCTCTCAACCTGCATCATCGCTTCTAACACCTCTTCACTGACACCATGTCGGCTGAGATGTTCAACCATTCTCCTTCTCTCTTCCTCATATCCCCTTTCCTCTTCTCGTTCAGGCATAATCTTTATTCAGTTTATTCTCCTTACCCTTCTATTTTCCATTTCTTCTCTTCTTCCTCTTCTCTCCTTCTTCGCTCTAAGAAAGAGTAAACAGAGCTGTGTGGTGTGCCATTTATTAACATCTCCATTGCTTCATGCGCTGTTCTTATCGGGTGTGAATACCCAATCAAGCTTATGGTCTTCCCGTAAACGGAGATTTTAACGCCTGCTATGTCCTCTATTGCCCTTCTCGTTCTTCCATTTTTACCTATCACACGCCCTTTCACCCTTTTTAGTGTCTTTGGAGAGAGATGAGAGAGGGAAATGACCTCGAAGAGGAGAAAATCGTCATCAAGTAATGTAAAAGCATTTTCGGGCGAAAAACCCCTGCCTATTGCTTTTATCACCTCTGCAACTCTGAGCGCCTTTACGGGGTCTCCGCCTTCTATGCCTTCTATATGCACTTCCCCTTCATTACTATCTATTATTATCCTGCTCTCTGATTTTTTCTCTATATCTTCTTTTACGACTCCTTCATGACCTATTAGCACGCCTATTCTATCCTGGGGAATCTTAACGTGTTGTGTTATCATCTTTTATTTCTTCACCATCTCCATTATTTCATCTTCGGAACAATCCAAACCGAGTTTGTTAAAGAATATAACAATATTTCTCACGTCCCTTCGGAGAAACGCATCAGCATTAGGATGGTCCAGAAGCAGGGATTGCCCCATATCTATTATTACCGGTTCTATTTCTATTTCTGCACCTTCAAATTCTCGTTCTACATACCCCTTCATCAAGATATTGAACTCGCTGAGGTCTGCATGCACCATCGTCCCCTTCTCATACATGATTTTTATATAGGAAATGATGCGGGAGAAGAGTTCTTCGAGTTCAAAATCATTTTTGAGAATATCCACGGGAATGTCTCTCAATCTTGGTGCTGCTATCCCTTCCTTTCCTATAAACTCCATTATCAGCACGTTTTTATCACACGCAATCGGCTTGGGCACCTGAACTCCGGCGTCAAAAGCTCTTTTGAGATTCTTTAGCTCCTTACGAGCCCATGTAAAAATGACGCTTCTGCGGTCTCTCTTTATATTTTCAAACCTCGGGTCGCCAATAATATAGTCAAGCATGGCATTGAAGTTAGAGGTGCTTATTTTATACATCTTTATCGCCAATTCCTCTTCCTCCTCTGCTCCTATCGCATGAAATATAACAGATTCCTTACCCCTGCTTATGGGACCGCCCAACGCTTTTATTAGCCCCTTTTTTGAGAATTTGTACAGCGTTTCCAGAGTGGGAATGTCGAAGACGTATTGCTCTATTTTCCTATCACGATAATCCTTAAACCTCTTTTTACCTTTAGGTAGTTGCTTTTCTTCCTTCTTTAGCCATCTCTCTACTTCAAATAGCCCTTCTTTCTCAACCATTCTTCCTGCGGTCTTGTATATTTGTGGATGAGTTCCGCCTTTTCATCCTGGAAGTCCCAGGGAACTATTATTACCACGTCTCCAACGTTTATCCATTGTTTCCTCTTTAACCTGCCAGGGATTCGAGCCATTCTTTCTATTCCATCAACGCACTGCACTGTTGCTCTTCTCCCTCCTAACATCTTCTGTACTATCCCTAACACTTCCCTCTTCTCTTTTTGTGGAATACGCACACGTATTACTTCTTCGGTTCCTTCTGGTTTATACAATTTTTCCTCCTCTTCGACTGACATCCCTCCTTTGCCATTTACTCATTTTCATGCTTTTGCCCCACGTCCTTGCGAAATATTTAAATTTAACATAGGCACTATGAAAAAGTAGGGCATAGTGTAATATTAAGTTTGGGCGTATATTCGAGCGAAAAGTTTTTATATAACGAAGAAGGATGGAAGAAGATATGAAGTCAAGGAAAAGGAGGAAGGGCATTTTACCATATCTTATAAGGGCTTTGTTTTTCAGGAAGGCAACGGCAAAAATCGGCATTTACGGACCGCCGAATGCGGGTAAAACTACTTTGGCGAATAGAATAGTCCATACTTTTGTGGATGAGAACGAAGATGTGGGGGTACCCTCTGAGGTACCACACGAGACGAGAAGAGCAGTCAGGAGGGGCGGAATACTCATAGACCTGAAATCAATGTCAGTGCAGAACCCCAACCCCAATTCAACTCCAAAGTCAAACTCAAGAAGAGGAAAAGCAAAATTGAAGCTGGATGTGGTTGACACTCCGGGATTAGCGACGAAAATAGATTTTCACGAGTTCATGGCTTACGGTTTAGAAGAGGAGGAGGCGAAAAGGAGGGCGAAGGAGGCGACAGAGGGTGTTATAGAGGCAATAAAATGGCTCGACGACATTGACGGCGTTGTGCTCCTGATGGATTCTACCGAGGACCCATATACGCAAACTAACATAGTCATCATCGGGAACATGGAAGCAAGAGGTATCCCGGTTATTATCGCTGCAAATAAAATTGACCTCGTGGATGCATTTCCACAAAGGATAATGAATGCTTTCCCTCAGCACACCGTCATACCCATATCAGCATTGAAAGGGGAGAATATGGAGGGGCTGTATGAGGAAATAGCGAGGAGATTCAGATGAGAGCTGAAAGTAAAAGAAATAGGAAGGTGAGAAATTAAACGATGGACATAAAGATGGACCTGATATCCGAAGATAAAATAAATTCGATGAGCTCGATGGAGAAGCTAAGATTTGTGTTGGATGGTGTGAAGTCGGGTAATATAGTGGTGTTGGAGGGCGGTCTGACGTCGGAGGAGCAGATGAAACTGATAGAGCTCACAATGACGGAGGTAAACGAGGATTTCCCTGGAATAGAGATGAGTGGATATCCGTCTAAGAAGAGTTTTTTAAATATAAGAAGGCAGGCGAGGCTAACAGTGATAGGACCTGCGAAGACGATGCGCACGATAAAGAAGGAAAGGGACTTAATAAGTGCAGTCATTTCTGCTATCTAAACTAAAAATGCACAAGTGTTTGAAATGCGGGAAGAAATTTGAAAAGGTAATGGAAGAGATGTTGGGGGGCTGTCCGGAGTGCGGAGGTAATCTTTTTCTTTATATAAAGGGTGGAGAAGATATAGACATAAGCGCAGCGGATTTGGTCGAGAGGATAAAAATAGAAGAAAAGGTGCCCTTAGAGGGGGAGAAGATAGAAAGCTTGAGGATTCTGAGTCCCGGCGTATACGAGCTCAATCTGGATGCGTTGTTAGAGCGGAAGGGGATAGTAGTGGGGATAAAGGAGAATGGTTCTTACGCAATCCATTTACCTTCTTTATTTGGGAAAACGAAGCAAAAGCGTAAACACAAAAAAACTTGAACCTCGCTTTTTCACACACCCGTTATTACCAGAACGCCCATGCGCGTTACTATTATCCCCGCTATTATTACATCCACGGGGATTCTTGGAGGAATTCCATAAACAGGTCCACAAAAACTGTTACTATTATCCCCGCTATTATTACACCCGTGAAAATAGCTGAATACGCATATCTATGCCGAATACCAAATACAAAAGCAATTGCACAAGCAGTCCACGCACCGGTCCATGGAACTGGTAACGCAACAAATGGTATTAGACCTAAGGAGCCGTATTTCTCTATCCTATTGTTATATCTCCTCGTTCTCGAGAATAGCCAGTTAAAGAATCTATCGAAGATAGTGTATCTTCTCAACCAGTTTGAAACCGGGTCGAGAAAAAGGAGTAAAGGAACTACTGGTAGCATATTTCCTATCACAGACAGAACAAAAGCCTCCGTGGGCTCCATTTTGTAAATGCCTATTGCAAATGGTATAGAGGCACGGAGTTCTCCAAATGGAATCATCGCTATTACTATCACCCGGATGCTCTCAGGTAGCATGTTAATCATATCAAAAGTCATTAAAAACACCCCCTGTAATATCTCGCCTCGATATCTCTAAGTTTGTTGATGAAATAAGAACCACCCTGCTTATCTCCGATTCATCTACTATCTTATAGTTATAGTTAGATGTAGAAGCTAAAACATCTGTAATTTCGCTTGCAAATTCTTTCACTCGTGAATGCGTGGGCATAGCATCTCTACTCAACCGTTTTCTCGAATACCCGATGTGCATATATGCCTTCACCTCGACAAAATCGGGATTTGCTATTTCTAACAATTCAGCATAGCCTTCCGGATTCACCATATTCAGCCCTTCCACACAGGTGATTCTTATGACTGTTCTCGTTCTCCCTTTCTGCCTTTTCAGCTCTTCCAGCGATTCTTTTATACGAGACCAGTGATTAGCGTGTGAAACTTTTTTGTAAATGGCTTCGTCAGGTGCGTTCAATGATAAATACAACTGAGAAGGGCGTATTTCTCGCAGCACATCGGGATTCGTGCCGTTCGTCACCAGAAAAGTGGTCATGCCATGCGAAAGGAATTCCTGAACAAGCTCCTTTAAATACGGATACAGTGTAGGCTCGCCTATGAGCGAAATAGCGGCGTGTTTTGGAACTTCAGCCTCTGCAAATGCATCCATGCTGGTTTTGTCAGAGCCTTTGAACCCGGAGATAAGCCTCTTTTGCTCTTTTATACTCTCTTCTACTATCTCGTCAGGAGAATCCCAAACGACAGGCTCCTCTTCCTCTTCTGTTCCTATGTTAAATGCCTCAAGAGGGCGCCAGCAATGAACACATCGCTGATTACAGAAGATAGAAGGCGTCATCTGGATGCACCGATGCGCGCGGATGCCGTAAAATTTGCCCTTATAGCAATTTCCCTCTCCTCTAAGAGATTTCCTTAACCATAAACAGGTTTTCACCGCACTGTGCCTGTGCGTGCCTACGAAGTGGTATCCCTGCCTTTCCAACGTTTTCCTCGTTTCATTTTCCTTACCGTAAATCAATGTAGCCCTCGGTTCCATTCACAAGCACCTCCTCTCCATTCTCTATCAGCTCGCCATCAACCGGGTCAATCTCAAGCGAGTCAACCGCGGGTATCTCCGCTATAATTGCACCCACTGCCACTATTGTATCTGCACGGCGATTGATCATGGCATACGGGCTTTTCCCATGCTTTTTAAGCTGGTATATCACATAAGAGCCGACAGTTGAGCCTTTTCCGCCGGGGAATATCAAAATGCGATCCGTTATGCTTTCTCCATAGATGTCAAGAGATTTATCTACGATGATGCCAGTGACAGGGTTTACTGCACCGAGGAATGAAATTTCTTGCTTTGAAATCAATGCTTTTCCGGTAGCCACTCCCTTTGAGATACTCCTGCCTTTTATTTTCATTTTTTAATTTATAAGGATAAAAGAATATTAAATCTTGAAGGCGATAAAAATGGAGGAGAGAGAGATAGGGATAACCGAGAGAGAGAGTGAGAGAGAGCAGCAAGCAGAAGTGCAATCTTTGCTCTTAAGATTGCGACAATACCAGGCGCAGGCAGAGGCGTCGTCTCAAGAATTGCTCTTTGTCAGACAGGCGATAGGCGAGCATGAGAAGGCGATAGAGACGATAAAACAGTTGAAGAAGATGAAAGCAGGGGACGAGCTGATAGTGCCAGTAGGTGCTAACTCGTCTGTTTACGTTACTCTCAGCAATACTGATAAAGTAATAGTCAGAATAGGTGGGGGAGTAAGCGCAGAAAAAGACCCGGATTCTTCGATTGAGTATCTTACTGAAAAGAGGGGTGAGTTAGAGGGTTCACAGCGTGAAATGACCGGGGTATTGCAAAAGATAGAGCAAGAGGCACAGAAATTACAGGTAAGATTGCAAGAACTCGCATCCGCGAGTGGAAGGTAAAGTCAGACCTGAACTAAAACAGAAATATAAAGAGAAAAGGGTAAGGAAGAAGAAGCGAAAATGTTTGACCGGTTAAGGAATAAGCTCAGCGATTTTCGAGAAACCGTCGTGGAGAGGATACAGGAGAAGGGTAAGGAAGAAGAGGTAGAGGAAGGAAGAGAGGAAGAAAAGGCGGCAAAGGGAATAAGGGAGAAGATAAAGGAGAAGGGTAAGGCGATATTGGAGGGGGAAACGATTTTAGATGATAAAGATTTGGAAAATCCGCTGGAGGAGCTGGAGATAGCGTTATTGGAGAGCGACGTTGCGTTGTCGGTGGCTGAGGAGATTATATCGAGTGTGAAAAAAGAATTGGTAGGTAAGAGAAAGAGATGGGGCGCGGATACGGAAGGATTGGTAAAAGGAGCGATAAGAGATGCGTTGTTGAATGTTTTTTCCGCGGATGCAGAACTGGATTTTGAGGAGTTTCTGGCTGAGAGCGAGAAGCCGGTAAATATCGTTTTTGTAGGCGTGAATGGCACTGGTAAGACCACGAGTATTGCAAAGGTAGCGAAGAACTTGCTTGGAACGGGTTATTCGGTGGTGATTGCATCTGCGGATACTTACCGCGCAGGGGCAACAGAACAGATAGAGAGGCATGCATCTAATTTAGGGATTAAAGTGATTAAGCATCAATATGGCGCAGACCCCGCCGCGGTTGTATATGATGCGATGAAATATGCGAAGGCGAATAGAAAAGAGGTGATTCTGGCAGATACCGCAGGAAGAATGCACACCTCCATAAATCTTATGGAACAGTTGAAGAAGATATGTCGTGTGACAAAGCCCGACCTGGTGATATTCGTGGATGAAGCGGTTGCCGGTAACGATGCAGTGGAAAGGGCGAAGAAATTTAACGAAACGATAGGGATAGATGCCTCGATGCTGACAAAGGTGGACGTGGATGCGAAAGGTGGAGCGGCTATTTCCATCGCTCATTCTACCTCTAAACCCATTTTGTTCTTAGGAACCGGTCAGGGCTATGACGATTTAGAGAAATTCGATGCTGAATGGCTCGTGGACAGATTATTGGGTGAAAACGGAAGTGAAGGATAAAAAAGTATGAGGAGGAGGTGCTAAAAAATGTTTCCTGAGGAATATAGAAGCACGATTTTGAGTTTGGCTGAGGCAGATGAGGATATGAAGACACTACTGGGGCTATTTCATCTATTGGAAGGTTATACAACAGAAGAAGCAATTACGAAAAACTTCACTGCGATGACCGGCGGAAAGGACTGCAAGGATTTGTTAAACTTGCTTAGAAAGAGAGGGCTTATAAAAATAGGTGCTTATAACGAATACCTTTGCCTTTCGGGCTATGAAGAGGTTTTCAATGATATTGCAGTCGGATATTCACCTCAGCCAGGGGATTTATCGGGATATCTTGAGAACGCAGTGGAAAAAGGAGATAAAGCGGCGCTAAAAATGATTGAATTACTCTTGAAAATAAGTAAGCGTGGACTTAGAGGGTTCACGCAATACGAGATTATAAAAAACGAGGTGTCAGAAATATTTTCACTGGGGGTCTTTCAGTCCTTGGAAGAAAAATTTATCAATGAGAAGTTGTGCGTGTATGGTAACAGGCGTGGAAATGAATTCTTGGGGTTATACCTGAGTGAGGATAAAATAAAGGATGCGAAGGAAAGACTAAGAGCGTGGAAAACGAACAAACTCGTGGAGATGCCGGTGATAGAAACGCTTGAAAAAGAGATAGGAGAACTTGTAGAGAATGCGAGGAGGAAAATGAAGCTTGAAGGGCGAGAAGAAGGACTTGCTGATACTCTTAGCATACCCGAAAGTGAAAAAGTAGCGGATACGGTGGGGTATTTCAGCGGGTTCGCAATAGATGATGCCTTCATGTTTGTTACGGGCAATGTGCTTTTAGAAAGAGATTCACTTTACTTGGTGATTACTGATAGCTTGTCGAGGTATGAAGTAAGAGAATGGAGAACTGATTATCCAGCAATCTTTATACTTGAGGAGATACCGAAATGGGTAGGGAAAATTGAGTTTGTGTTTAAGGATGCGTATCCAAGATTATCTGACCGGAAGCTGGCGATAGCAGTGCCGAATGAGGTTGCATACTCGAATTTCAAACATAAGCTTCTTTCTGAGCTTGTGAACCGGTTGGGAATTAAAGAAGTAACGGAGATTCCGAAGAGATAGGGGGTCTTTACGCTTTCCGATATTTCTATCACTTTCGCCTAATCAAATATATTGATATTGCAGCCAATATACCAATTATAGCGAACAAAGACTCAAACTCAAAGCCAGGTGTTGGAATTGGTGTAGGTGTTAAGGTAGGTAAAGGTGAAGGCGTAGGCATTAAAGCGATATATTCCAAGGGGGCTCTTAGCCAAATATCAGGATTAAACTCGTTTGGATAATTTATCGCTTCTGCATATTCTTCTTTCAAAAGCAACTGGTTAAGATTTACAAAGTGAGTTTCGTTATAAGGAATATAAACCACTGCAACAAGGATGTAAAAGTCATCAATGTCAAGATAAACCTTCTTTCCGAAACAAAGCTCATTCACATATTCTTTCGCTTCTTTACCTTTTTCGGTATCTATCTCAGGTGCGTTTACATCTGCTAATCTTATCCTTCCTATCCCTTCCACCTCTATGGTATTGCCATCCATCACCTCTATCACGATGCCGGATTCACCAAACTTTGATGTGTTTAGTGGCTTTGGTGTGTAGAGGTGTATTGGTGTAGGCTTTCCAAATTCTTCTTCCATCTCAAAAACCCATTTTGAATCCTCAAGCACCCAATAACTGTTATCGTCTCTTGTATCACTTAATACCGGCGTCCTATCCACTTCTTTACCTTTTGAATCCTTTAAGATTATAAATTCATCTTCGTTGTCTAACCATTGATAAGGCGGGGGGGGATGGTCATACCAAGCGAAGGGATAAATGGTAGTGCCTTCAGCTATTGTTTCTTTTTCTCCATCTCCGTTTTCTAAAATCCATTTTCCAATATCCAGGAATTCACTGGAAGGATTGAAAAGCCTGAGCCATTCATTTCCTTCATCGCTTCCCGCCGGGTTCTGGTCAAAGGCGTATATTTCTACATCGGAATCTGAAGAAGCGGATATGGCGGTTGAGGTTGCTAATGCTATCCAGGTGAAGAGAAGCACTAAAGTAATTCCAAATATAGGCACGCTCTTTCTATTCTTTATTGCTTTCTTTAACATGTTTACATGAAGTGAACATTAAAAAAAATTTAAAAATTTATATAAAATTATCCTTTTAGAGACCTAATTTTTGAGCAAGCCAGGGTGTAACATCATGCGATTTTATCATCCCAGCTTACCCGCTTCTTCTCTCACCTGCATTCTTAACCGCTTAAATTTATTTTATAGCCTGTATCCAAGATACGCTGAAATTTTAATTTCGATTGTTTTATAAATATCCCTCGTCTTACGTAAAAAATATGGAAGAAAAAGCCATGATGTTCATTGACGGTGCAAATTTAAATAAATCCGCAGAAAACCTTGGATTTAGAATTGATTATATGAAGTTAAAAGAATTTTTAGAAGATTATTTAAAAAGAAAGGGTTGTCAGCTAATTAGACCCTATTATTACACCGCAGATGATAGGAACCCCGGTCGCAGAAAATTTTTTGATAGGTTAGAAGTTTTAGGTTATGATGTAAGATTGATAGACATTGCGCAGAGAGGTACTAAATATATCCAGAAAGGAGTGGATATTCTGCTTGCGACCGAAATGTTGTTTTTTGGTTTTAACAATAATTATGATATTGCTGTTCTGTGCAGTGGTGATCAGGATTTCTTACCAATGATCCAGGCAGTAAAAGATTTAGGGAAGTTAGTATATGTTGTTGCATTTGACCATTCGTGTGCAGAAAAAATGAGAAGAATACCGGACAACTATATCACTTTATCAGAAGAGATTGAGAGAATAAAGAAAAATAAGCTCATTTAGTTGCCGAGTGGTAGGCGGGACTTACCCGCTGAAAGGCATTTGCCCTACCACCCGTCGTTTTTGTTAATTATTATAATATTATAATCACTATTTAAACTTTTCGATGTTTTTAAAAATGTTACTGTTTTACTGTCTTTCAAAGTATAAAGGTAAAGGAGGATGGGATAGAAAATCATGTTATTAGATTAAAGTCGTGAAGGATTTAACAGAGTATATGTGTAACAATTATCTTTACCGTATTTTACCCATCCCCTCACCTGAAAAAGCGATTAAGCGAATATGAAATAAGCCGTGAGAGTGTAACATCATGCGATTTTATCTTACCCCAGCTTACCCGCATCTTCTCGCACCTGCATCCTTAACCGCTTATGTATTTTAATTATCTTCTCTCTTCCTCTTTCGTCTGCATGCTCAAGATTATGAAAATAAGGAAAAGGCACTTTTCCCCTTCCCTTTTGTTTCATAACAAAATCCTTTATATCGCTGGTAATACAGTTACCCGGAATATCCGCAGGATTTCTTTCAAAACCCACCCTGTTCTCTTCCCATTTCGTCACCACGTCCATCACTGCTCCTTTCCCGCCTCGCACAAAAGCCTCGCATATTATGTGAAGAAACCTTATATCAACGGATGCAAGTCCTACATTGGCATAAGGAACCGCGTATTCGTTACCATTGAAAACAACGGATATTCCACCGTGTGTTACAACCTCTTTCAGCATCTTATAATCAGTAATGCTATCGCCAACAGCGATGACCTCGCGTAAATCTATTCTTTTTTCTTTTGCTATCGCCCTTATTGCTTCTGCTTTTCTTTCGCCGCCTATTACCCTTGTCGTAAAAATATCATAGCCCAAAGAGGGCAGTTGATGGAAAAAGAACTCGTCCAAGCGATTCACTATGAGTTCCGTATTGTCAATGTGCGAATAAAGCTCGATTATATCTTCTTGAGCCTTTTTTATTAAAGAAAATATGTTTTCTTCTAAATTCTGCTTCCTTCTTTCTAAATCCAACTCCGTGCATATAATTTTGTTCTCCGGGATTCCCAGTTTGCGACCTACATTGTAAGCGTGCTGCTCGTAACTGGTTGATATGATGTAGGTGTCCCAATTTTCAGCCAGTAACCGCTCGAATAAGTATTCTGCACCTTCTATTATCTTTGCACGCTCTGATACCTTCTTTATATCGTCTTTGGTTATGCCATGCACCAAAAAGAAAGGCACGATTAAAGCGAGGGTATCCCCGGGCTCGTAGCCTTCACGTCCCTCAAGCGAGATAATATCGTCATATCTGCTTATAACTTCAAAAATAAAAGCGCCTTCTTTTCCTATTAGCTTCATCACCTCGTAGGCATTATCTTGCGGTGATAAAGGTCCTTCGAGGTCGAACAATATTGTTTTTTCCATCATCTACGTGGCTCAACATTTTTAATTCTTGTATATAAGGATATTGGTATTTGCTTACCGCCGAGATCACGGAGAGCGCTGAGATGATATAAAAGATTTTTTGAGTCTCTGTGTTCTCTGCGGGCTCAGCGGTAAATAAGTACGGCTATTGAAGTTTGAAGTAAAAAACAAAAGCTTTAAATATAGGCTACCCTAATAATGTTAGCGTATGCTAAGTAGAAAAGCGGAAGATTATCTCGAAGCGATTCTTAACATTGCGGAAAAGAAGGGATATACGAGGGTGAAGGATATAGCATTTGCTTTAAGCGTTAAGCCCTCAAGCGTGGTGGAGATGGTAAGGCGGCTGAGCGACATGGCGCTCATTGAATATCGAAAATACGATGGTATGACATTAACACCGAAGGGGCGGGATATAGCGATAGTTGTAAAAGAGCGGCATGATACTATAAGCGCGTTCCTGGAAATAATAAAAGTGCCAGAGGAAATAGCGAATAAAGATGCATGCATAATCGAGCACGAATTGGAGCCTGAAACAATAGAGCAGCTAAAAAATTTTGTGCATTTTGTGAAGTCCGCACCGGATTATCCACAATGGCTGGAGCACTTCGAAACGTTCTGTAAGGCAAGAGAACATCCCCGCGAAGAGAGCGGCGAGAAGTAAAAGAGCATCGGGTCTTCAGCGAAAACCGAATCTTTTTAGGGTATTTTAACAAAACCGAATCTTTTTAGGGTAGGTTTTTTGTATCCCTAACTTTAAAGTAGAGATAGAGGATTATAGAAGCTAAAAGATGAAAAATGATGGAGAATCCGTTGAGTGATATGAATTCGGATGGAAAACCGGTTCCTCTCACCACACTGCTCCCAGGTGAAAAGGCGAAAATCGTTGCTTTGGGACGCAGTATCAGGGGGCAACACCACTTCAGGACGATGGGACTCATGGAAGGAAAAATCGTCGAAATAATCGCGACACAACCTGCGAGGGGTCCTCTCGTCATAAACGTTGAAGGAACGCAGATAGCAATTGGGTGGGGTATTGCAAGGCATATTTTAATCCAGAAAATATGAAGAAAATATCACTTATGGGTTGTCCAAACGTCGGTAAGAGCGTCGTTTTTTCTCGCTTGACAGGTGTGAGCGTTATTTCGTCTAATTATCCCGGGACGACTGTTGATTTTACAAAGGGTACTACCGCTATAGGAGGCGAGAAGTTCGAGTTAATTGATGTCCCCGGCACGTATTCCCTGGCACCTACTTCAAAAGCCGAGGAAGTGGCTCAGACCATGCTTCAAGAAGGGGATATAGTGATAGATGTCATAGATTCAACGCATTTGGAACGGAATCTTTACCTGACGCTGGAAATTTTGGGTAGGAAGAAGCCTACTATCGTTGCTTTGAACCTGTGGGACGAGACAAAGCACGTTGGCATTGATATAGACGTGGATAAATTGGAAAAGTTGCTCGACGTGCCGATTGTTCCGACCTGTGCGATAACAGGAGAGGGAATAAAGGAACTCGCATCTAAATTGCGTGATGCCAGGCAATCCAAAGCCATCGAGCCGATGTCTGAAGAAGAAAGGTGGTTGAAAGTAGGTGAAATCGTTAGTGAAGTTCAAGTAGTGCATCACCGCCATCACACAATCTGGGAACGTATAGCAGATACCACTGTGAAGCCGATAACGGGCATTCCCATTGCGATACTCGTGATACTTCTAACGTTTCTGTTCATAATCGTGATCGGGAACTTGATAATTGAATATCTGATGGACCCAATTTTCTATAATTACTATGGACCGTGGGTAGTAGGCGTTGTAAATTCATTCTCGCCTGACGGGCTGCTACATGATATATTAATAGGAAAATCCACTATTGAATCATTGGATTTCACGCAATCTTTAGGTCTCCTGACGACCGGATTATACGTCCCATTCAGCATGGTTCTGCCATTTGTAATCACATTTTATTTCATGCTCAGTCTGCTCGAAGACGTAGGATATTTGCCAAGACTCGCCGTTCTCGTGGATACCGGATTGCACAAATTGGGATTGCACGGCTCGGCGATTGTGCCAACGATATTGGGCTTTGGTTGCAACGTTCCTGGTACGTTAGCAACTCGCATACTGGAAACAGAAAAGCAGCGGTTCATAGCTGTGACGCTCATGGCAATAGCGGTTCCTTGTATGGCTCAGTCTGCAATGATATTTGGTATTTTGGGTAGATATGGAATGAAATGGATATTCATCGTCTATTGCACCTTGTTAATGCTTTATATCTTTATAGGCTTATTGTTGAAAAAAATCGTCAGGGGAGAGAGTCCAGAATTATTATTAGAAGTCCCTCCATATCGTAAACCCGACCCGTCAACTTTACTAAAAAAGACCTGGTCCAAGGCGTATGGATTTTTAGCTGAAGCGGTTCCATTCGTCATATTAGGAGTTTTTATCGTGAACCTGCTATATGTATCTGGAGTAATCGGCGTTCTTTCAACTGTATTCTCTCCAGTTCTCACGACTTTGCTTGGTTTGCCAGAAGGAGCGATAGTCGCGTTGATCATGGGAATCCTCAGGAAGGATGTAGCGATTGGCATGTTACTGCCATTGGGTATGAGTCCGCAGCAATTGACGATTGCTTGCATAATATTAACCACGTATTTTCCTTGCATTGCTACGTTCTTTGTTTTGCTCCATGAGTTGGGCATCCGCGATATGCTAAAAGCGGCTGGATTGATGATTACCGTTTCTTTGACGGTTGGAATAATCATGAGATTGATATTGATTGGAATCTGAATTAGCAAATGCTTTTCAAAGCGTCCACAACCTTCTCATTCTGCTCCCTTGTCCCTACACTAATCCTAATAAACGAATCTCCAGCACCTCTAAACGAAGAACAATCTCTCACTATTATCCCGCACTTCATCAGCGCATCATACACCTCATACGCTCTCCATGGAGAAACGTCCAAGAGCACAAAATTAGCCTTCGAGGGATACACTTTGAAGAACCGCTGCAAATTTTCCTCGAGAAACGGTTTTTCATGCTTCACCAGCTCTACGCTTCTGCGTAAATGCTCTTTGTCCATCAATGCTGCTATCGCCGCGGTTAGAGCAACGCTATTAACAGCGAACGGTATTGAAGTTTTTTTATAATGGCTTGCGAGCCATTCCGGTATTATCGCATATCCTATCCTCAGTCCGGCGAGACCAAAAGCCTTTGAAAAGGTTCTCAATACAAGCACATTTTCATATTCTTTCACCATGTTCACCAACGACGAATCTGCAAATTCCACATACGCCTCGTCTATCACCACCATTGCCTTTGGCATGGATTCTATTATCTCACGCACTTCAGCCTCGGATATGCAATTCCCGGTTGGACTGTTAGGCGAGGCAATGAAAACCATTTTCGTTTTTTCGCGGCACATCGGAAGCAGGTCTTTTGCTGCTATGCTGAAGTCATTTCTCCTTTTTACATACTCCGGTATGCCCCCGGCTATTTTTACAAGCGACTCGTAAAGCGAAAACGTGGGTACCGGTATTAACGCTTCATCGCCGTTCGCAATAAAAATCTTGACAAGCGTATCTAAAACACCGTCTATGCCAGCGCCTATAACGATGTTCTCTTTTCCCATACCGGCGCCAACATAACTTGAAATCTCATCCCTGAGCTCTTCCTCGTTCCTTTCCCAGGGATACAAACTCAGGTTCAATTTCCCTTCTTCTATGCTCTCAACTATTTCCCGTATCACCTCCGGACCTGGTCCTAACGGGTTTTCATTCGAGCTCAGCTTTATCGCTCCTTTTACTAATTTCCCAGCCTTGTATTCTCCTATCTCTCGTAAGTAAGAACGCACAGGTACTCGCATCTGCATCTTTGTATTTTTATTTATTGTTTATTGTATAGTTATATCTAATCATAGTATCATGTTGATACCCTGTTGAGTTGACCAAAATATTTGGGACCACGGGTGAAAGAGATAGAGAAAGAGAAAATGACAGAGATTTGTGGTATATGTAAAGAAAGAGAGGCAACAGAGAATTGCAGTATCTGTGGCGTTCCACTTTGTAAAACCTGCTCGGTAGAAATAACGATAGAGGATACGCATCCCGCACACCGTGTAAAAGGCATAACAACTCCGGGAATAACAGGAGAAGCAGTGAAAAAGAAGATAGTATGTCCTAATTGCGTAACGGAAGTGGATATTTTCTAAACAACGGAAAAGAAAAATATTTTATAACTTATTGTATTTGTATTGCTCTTAGAAAATACTAAATCCTAAGCACCAAATCCTAAACAAATTCAATAGTACCATATGACACCTAGTTACCCTTACCGTCTATATTCACCTCCTTTCTATTTAA
>JAFNKG010000037.1 GCA_017883965.1 Candidatus Methanophagales archaeon
AGAACGTTTGGGTAAAAATACGAAGATTTCACGTGCTACTAAACATAGATTACATTTCCTATTTTTGGGATGAAGCCGCTTTTTTCTCAAATATAAAGAAATAGTTTGAGTGCTTCTATTTTTTGTTTGGATTTTGAATTGTGAGACCTAAATTATGGAATGCACGGTGGAGGTTATCCCTGCGAATGTGCGTCAACAGCTCTACTTGATCTGAACGTCGGGGCTTTCTTCACGATTGCTTTCGGAAATCATTTCTAGGATTTGAGTCGCCACAGGCGGACATCCCGGTACAAAAACACCCTGCTTTTTATGTTGTGCAGTGCAGTTACCGATGCAGAGCGTACCGCGTGGGACAGACTGATGTCCCTTCCCGATTGCAATGGTGACGTTCTCCTGTCCGGAGAAGGCGTCGAACACCTGCTCTCTATACCGTTTCAAGAGCAGCAAAACTGTGGACTGGCAGGCACTGCATGACATTTCCTCAAGAATGGTGATACCCGGGAACTGTATAGATAAGTTTTCGGGTGGTGGCTCAAAAGGAGAGATAAAATCGTGCCACGTATCGGGATTTACCTGTATCCTTGAGATATCAATCACGCCGTATCCTCGTTCAGCGCAAATACGCAGGTGTGGCACGTCTTCTGCATTCAGCCCCATGAGCGAGCAGGCAACGGCATCCACTGCTAAAGGATCAATCCCTGCCACAACCAGATCAAGTTTCTTAGCCTGCCCGGCGCTTGGACCAAGCCCTTCCATTCCCGTAGTGCCATCAATGATAGATAGATGCGGACGAAGAACCGATGCAGTATCAGCAATGGCGATATTAAGCGGTTTGTCGTCCATAGCCTCAATTTTAGGTAGCATGTGAAGCTCAACCTTTGCGCGGCGCCACAGGCATCCCTTCATATTTTTCACCGCCAGCGTGACAACAGTGTGCATGTGCGTTTTCATGACCGGGATTGAAACGACAATGTCGTACTCGACCACTTCAGGGCACACCTCAAGCGACTGTATTGCAACGCCGTCTTCGACAATCATACGAACGGGCTGCCGGGCGTCCATATCAATCAACGGACAGTTGCGCTCTTGTGCTACAGACGCGATACCAGTTGCTTCGAATGCCTCCATTGTTTTGACTCCCGTTATTGGACTCTCACCAACAGCGACGCTTGCTTCTGCCTCGAGAAATACGTCAATTGCGGCAGCTACCACCTGGGGGTTGGTTGTAATCCCCGATTCGGCAGTAGCAATTCGCCCTGCATTGGGCTTTAAAAGAACTCGCTTGCCTTTGACCGCAGCAGCGAGGTTGATTTGTGCGAGAACCGCTCTCGTGTTATTATATGCACCTCCTCCCGTAGCGACGTGGACATGAGGATTAGACCTGTCATCGCTGAAAGGAGTTGGCTGCAGTGATTTCATATTCATCTGATCAGCACCTCCCCGTCGTGTTTTCAGCGTCTGCCACATCTGGCATTTCAACACTAAACTCTCCGCCACTCTCCTCGCCATACTTCTTACCATGCCCTGCCCGTTCAGACAGAATAATGAGAATTATATTAGCTAATTATAAGTCACTATGCCCCATACATAAGTACGAACCTGCCTGAAGTTATATGCATAAAGGGATATAAAAAGCTTTTCTATTTTTTCACGACCTGCAAAAATTAATTAAAAGAAAAATTCCAGAGCTTGAAGTCAAATTTAAAGAGTTTTTGAGCGAAAAAGAAAAGGAAGGATAGCATAGGTTCCTGATTAAAATACCCACAAAAACATAAACATGGTATTTCAAAAAACCCTTCTTAAAACCAGTCGGATGAAAAACATTATATATTACATCCCAACTAAACACAGTATATTAATGAAAAAAAGAGCGTTAGAAATTTATATTTTAGCATTGGCAATCATTGGAATTGTTTTTATTAGTGGGTGTATTCAAGAAGAAGGAATCACCGACCAAAACACAGAAGAACCCGAACCCACAGAAAAAGTAGAAGAAGGAATTCTGGAGCAACCGCAAGAAGAGACGCCGGCTCCGACACCGACACAACCAACTCCCGCTGATTTAACTCAGCTCACTTTTTTAGATGACCTTGCTGGTGATCCTGATTGGAGTCCAGACGGAAGCCAAATAGTTTTTTGGGTTTGGAGAAAAACATGATGAAAGGTGGGTTCTACTTGATTAATAGTGACGGAACTGGACTTACTAAAATTGGTCAATGGGAGCGCGATCATCTTTTCAATCCTTCCTGGAGTCCAGTTGATAATAGGATAGTAGGACATGGACAAGAAAATAACGGGCTGTTCCTGGTTGACTTAGATGGAGATTGGACAAAAAGAGTTCAGTTAACTGCACAGAAAGCAGAGCACGCAAGTTGGAGCCCTGATGGAAATAAGATTGCTTATAACGTCTATAATGAAGATAAGTCCTTTTCATCAATATGGGTGATGAATGCTGATGGAAGCGTGAAAACTCAGTTAACTACTGATGGGGATGGTTTTTGCACTGGACCCTCCTTCAGTTACGATGGCTCAAAAATTGTTTACCTCAAAGGATTTACTACTACCATGCCTGGAGCAAAACCAGAGAAAGCACAGAATGAGATTTGGGTTATGAACAGTGATGGTTCGAACAAGCATGTGATTTATGCACCAGGGGATGGCATGCAATTGATACGTGAGCGCGCCTGGAATAAAGATGATAAAATTATATTTGTAAGACATTTGCCTCGCAAGGCTCCTCAAATTTGGGTTATAAACTCTGATGGTACTAATCCTCAATGCATACTCGATCCTGAGGAAGAGGGTATTCCCACCGCTATTTATGATGACGCTGTTTGGGATAATTCCGGCACTAAAGTAGCAGTCACTAAAGTGATATTAAGCGATGAAAGCTGGCAAATTGCTACCTTTTCATGGGAAGAATGAAATCAAAACATTTGAGATTGGGAATTTTTTAGGACAAAATTTATGAGGAGTTACTTATCATCACAACAGCATCTTCGTCACCATAATACTCTGGGATTATAGTCCGCAGGGAGAAGCCTAAATGCCTATAAAACTTCTTTGCCACTTCGTTGCTCGTGCGCACTTCCACACTCACCTTACCACTCGTTCTATTCAATACCGCTTCCACAAGCTCGGTCCCTATCCCTCTCCTTCTATACGCCGGATGCACTGCGATGGACACTATATGCCCTTCAGGATAAAAAATAATATAGCCAACAATCAAGCTCTTTCCTTTATCTTTATCTTCATGTACGAATACAAGGAAATTATCAGGGTATATTCTCGCATAATACAAGAAAGTAAACCAGTTGTAAGGCGATTTTGGGAATGCTTTCTTCTCTATTCTTAAAATCGCTTCCAAATCCGAGCTCTTGAATTGCCTTATCATCCGTTAAACGACAGCAGCATTCCTCCCTATTCTCATCCTTTTGTTCTCTTCTCTATAATCATCTAAAGCCCGCTTTTTTAAAGTTCCATCTGGAAATACCGTTATCCAACCCCTTTTTACGCCTATTTCCCGTTCTCGCACACAACTCTTGCCTATCACCGAGTTTTTCATATATTTAGCAACAATCGAGTAAGCACGCTCTATTTCCTCTGGATATGGATTCCGCGATATTTTATCGTGGCTCAACTCCGCTCTGAATCTATTTATCCTGTAATCTATCTCCCCCTTATCGTCTATTTCCGCTAAAAACTTCGCTATCTTCTCTATTTCGGGGTCATCTGCAATTCCCGGTATATATACGGTGTTCACCACGAGCTTTATTTTACCATACGCATTGCGTATATTCTCCAATATTCTTTTATTCGAGTGTCCGGTGTACCATTCATGCAGTTTTTCATCATACGCCTTCAGGTCAAACATGGCTTCACTTAAACCCGCTTCTATTAGCTCATCCAGGTAAGCAGCGTCTAAAAAGCATCCATTCGTATCAAGCACTATCCAGCCAACAAATTCCTTTAACTGCGATACCAAATTCACGAGGTAACGTTTGTTTAGCGTAGGCTCGCCTCCCGTTATTACTGCTTCTTCCAGCGGTGTATCACCATAATACTCACTTGACGATTTCTTCACCAGGTTTGTTAACTGCTCAACAGTCATTGGCTCGCCTACCGTGTCGCGAGCGATGCTAAAGCATCCTTTACATTTGAAGTTGCAGCCCGAAAGCGTGATCCAAACTCGTGGCTTTAGCTCTGACAACGTGATAAAAGGAATGTATCTGTATCCATGTCCATATCTTATTTCCGTCGTTGGCATTTATTTTAGTTATATCATATCTTATTTTTAATTTACTTCAATTTATTTGTAAGCGACCGGACGTTCAATCTCTTCGTCACCCGGTCTTCTTGTTACTTTTTCCTTCGCCTGCCAAGAAGTCGAAATCTTTTTAGAATGTGAACCTTCTCGCTTTTAAAAGCTGTTGCATTGATAATTCTTTACATATTACCCCTTACATTTAAATAGTGGTATTCATATATTTTAAACAAAAGGTGGTATGAAATGTCAATCGTGGTAAACATAGATCAAAAGGGTCGGATTGTTATCCCAAAAAGCTTCAGAGAAAAAGTGAACATCAAAGTTCCTGGGAAGTTATTAATCGTTCCAAAAGAAACTAGATGCATAGAGCTTGTGCAAGTAGAAGATGATTTGAAAAGAGCAAAACAGATCGCATCTAAAAAAATGAAAGACTGGAAAGAAGAAGAGCATAAAGGTGAAAAACTGTTGTTAGGGATAATCAAATGAAGATACTCGACACTGTCGTCTTGATAGATGCGATAAGGGAAGAAGATAGACATCATGAAAAAGCGAAAAGGCATTTAGATTTACTGAATGAAGAAAAAGACGTTTATGTCCCGTCTTCTGTCTTATTAGAATTTGATTTAGAGATGAAGGCTCATGGCTACACGCTGGAAGAGAGGAAATTGACGTGGGAGGATATGTTGGTAAAGATACCGCCAAATAAAGTATTACCCCTCACGCCATCTTATTTTGCCGAAACCCCGAAATTAGAAACCGATCTAAGTTATTTCGATGCAATTATCATTTCCATGTCCAAAGAATTGGGAGCAAAGGTTATTACAACGGACAAAGAAATCGGGTCCAAAACTAACACATACTGGTAGATTTCCTTTGCGAAGCAAAAACAGCGTAAGCATTTTTTGAAACTTTTTTGCAAGCAAAAAAGTTTTAGAGGAGCATCTTCGCCAATCCAAGCAGCATTTTCGGATTCCTCCGTATCAATTCCATCAACAGTGCCAATGTAGAAAGTTCTTTTATTTTTACACCTGCTAAAGATTGAGCAAGCGTGTTGAGGTCTTCGTCAGGGAGATTGAGAAAGAAATCCTTTGCTTTTAAGCCCGTTTCCAACCTTTTTCCAAACGCTTCTCTCCACCTGCTTTCGTACTCCATCAATCGCTTCTTTGAAAAATTGTTTTCCTGCACTGCCTTCGCAATTACATCACCTGCTATTTCACCTGCATGCATCGCATATAAGATGCCGCCACCGGTTAAAGGATTGACCTGCCTTGCCGCATCGCCGACTAAAATAAGCCCATCTGCTACGCTTTCGTATATCGGTCCACTCAGCGGCACAGCGCCATACATCTCAGCCACTATCTTTCCATCGGGAAACCTACTGCGCACGAATGCCTTCAGATAATCAATCGCACGGTGCTTTTCATCAGACACATCACCACCTATCCCGATACCGACATTTGCGCAATCTTCACCCTTTGGAAACACCCAGGCATAGCCCTTTGGTGCAATTTCGCTCCCAAGGAAAAATTCCGAATAATCATTATTAAATTCTATATCGCACATAAGGAACTCCGCGCATACAGATATATTAGAAGGTTGCAGCCTCGTTTTAATACCTGCCCACCTGCCCACCTTCGATTCTACACCGTCAGCACCAACCACGACATGCGCATAAATGCGTGTATCCTCGCCCATAGCTCGTGCATAAACGCCTTTTGCATACCCGTCTTCTTCGATGATACCATGGGCTCCTGTTTTTACTCTTACCTCAGCACCTGCACGTGCGGCTTCGCTTGCAAGAAACTTATCAAATATCCTTCTTTCGAGCACATAGCCCACTTCCTCCATTTTTTCCCCTGACAAAACCACCTTCGTGCCGTCAGGACCGTACATGTTCGCTCCTTTTACCTCTGCGCATATCCATCTCTTATCGGGAGCAACGAATTTCTCAATTTCTTTACTCACTCCTTCCGCGCATTTCACCGGCACGCCTATCTCCTGATTCCTTTCTATTAAAAGGACATCTAATCCATGTTCAGCGGCGGTTTTCGCAGTTACACTACCGGCAGGTCCTGCTCCTACCACTACAACGTCATATCTCTCTTCTTTCATTTGTAACTTCTCAAAGGTATATTAAATATATATATGGTAATTGTATAATTAAAGAAGGAGAGGTAAAGGAGCAATAGTAAGTGTGCCAAGAATTTGAAATTGATGAATTTATAGTGTATTGGAACATAGACGAAGAGAAGTTTAAAGAGAAGATAAAAGATTACGAGAATGTCTTGATTGCGGGATTCCCACCTATGGGGAATATCATACCATATCACATAAAGGAGCGTTTAAAGGATTCTGAAAAGATATTGAATCTGTATTCTTATAACTTCCCGCCTCTGGTAGAAGCACAGGAAGATGAATTTGAAATCCCGCATGACGAGATTTGGTACAGCGAGGAGAAGAAATTATTCTGTTACGTGGGCAAATATCCAGAGACCGAATATATTCCCAAATCAACCTATAAACAGGCAGAGAGATTGGCTCGTCTCTCGAAAGAGCTTTATGTTAAAGAGCTATATACCGTAGGGGTAGTCATGCCAACACAAGAGCCGTTTAAAAAGATGAAGGGGGCGGTAGAAGCATACATTGGCTTTTTTGAAGGCTCGAAGAAGGATGTTCCTGACGGAGTTACGAGATTGACGAGAAAAAATATCGGTAGATATTCCATCATTCGTAAAACCGGACTTCTACCGGGGTTCGCATCTAAACTCGGGATTGAAAGCTACTCTATTCTTGGCGTAGGGAAATATCCCGAAGACCTGAGAGCCTGTGCCGGTGCTCTTAGAGCATTCAAGAAAATATCAGGGTTAGACTTAGAAACGGCAAAGATAGAAGAGATGCTTAAGAAAAGTGCAGAAACCGTTGAAGAGAAACTACGGGAACAAAGAGAGAAAGCGGCTTATCGGGGCGAAGGCGTAGGAGCTGACGGATCTCAATACATGTATAGGTAATCTGAAGAAGCTCTACAAGTGCCTCATCTCCTATGCGCCTCACCCACCACTTCACCAATGTTTTTATAGCCATTAGCGACAAGATAATCCTTTAATTCCTTTTTTAGCATCGAAAATATTTCAAATCCTTCGCTTACCAGTGCGCTGCCCACCTGAAACAGGCACGCACCATTTCTCGCATATTCTATCACATCCTTAGCGGAAAAAATACCACCAACTGCAATCACAGGTATTTTCAACTCTTTATACAGTGCAGAAACGACCCTTTTACCACCTACCGTCAAATCCTTACCGGATTTACCGCCATAGCCCGTGGGATTGCCTAAAAGCGGGATATTGAGTGTGTGGTCAGTTGGTCTGGCTATTACAGTGTTAATAGCGGTGATAGCATCAGCACCCGCCTTTTCCAGTGTCTGTGCCAATCCTGCCGGGTCACCCACATTAGGCGAGATTTTCACTGCGATTGGAACTGGATGCACAATGCTGCGTATCTCCTTTATTATGCTCCTCAGCAGTTTAGGGACATTCTCAACAGCTACGAAATCCGTATGCGGGCACGAGGCATTAAATTCGAGCATGTCTATTGGATATTTAACGGCAATCTTCGATACCTCTCTGCATTCCTCCACACTTTTACCAAAAATACTCAAGATCAATGGCACATCGGCGTACTTCGCATCTTCTATTTCCTGCTCATAGTTCGTTATCCCCGGGTTTGGAAGCCCCATTGCATTCACGTAGCTACGAGAGGCTATTTCAAAGAATGAAGGGTTCGGATAGCCTTCTCGCTCATACAACCCGACCGATTTTGTCACGACTGCTCCCGCACCTGCTCCTGCATATCTATAAAGTAACTTCCCGGAAACTCCAAATCCCGCTGCATTCGCAATCGGATTGGAAAAATTAACACCACAGACTTCTGTTTTCAATAAAGGCTCGTATTCGGGCGTGAACTGCGAAGGAGGGATTGATAAGAGCGCACTTACATTTGGCGTAACAGAAATTCGTTTACCGCTTTTTTCGCGCTTCCATCTCCCAAATTCCGTTCTTTCCAGATCTTCCACAGTGAAGACTGGTCCGTCTTTACAAACTCGATATCCGCCAAGGTCGCAAGAGCCACAAGCACCGCATCCGCATTTTACTATTCGTTCTACCGAAACCTGCGTTGGGATTCTTTCGCTTCTCGTAATCTCGCAAACACGCCTCATCATCAGTTCCGGACCGCATGTCAATATCTGCTCAACGTTCTCACCCGACGCCCGTATCTCTTCCAATAAGTCCGTAATCAATCCTTTGTAGCCCTCAGAACCATCTTCCGTAGCGATTCTTACTTCACAACCTATTCTCTCAAATTCTTTCACGTACAAAAGTTCTGCGCTACTTCTTGCACCTTCTAAGACCATTACGTCTTTATCCAATTCTTTTGCGTGCTTCGCTGCGAACTTCAACGGCGCCGCTCCATACCCACCGGCAACCATGCAAATCCTTTCGCCTTCGATTGAGAATCCTCTACCATAAGGACCTCTCAAACCTATCAAATCACCCTCGTGCTTTCGATGTAAGCTATGCGTGCAGTCGCCGACATCCGCAATTGCTACTTCCACTTTCCCTTCCAGCGAAGCATCGGCAATTGAAATGGGTATCTCGTCTATACCCGGATCCCAAACCATTACGAACTGACCCGGCTCGCTTTGTTTGGCAATCTCCTCCGAGTAAAATTTGAAGGTTTTTACTTCGCTTCTTGCTTTTTTTATTTCTTTTATTTCATGTAGTGTGGGGATGTTTAGGGGCATTTTATCTGAGTTTATCTATTTCTTCCGCCTGCTTAAATATATTTCACTCCCCCTAAAATTAATTGATGAAGGTGATTTGATAATATTCGCAATTTGAGGCTAAAATCACCTGTATTGCCTAAATAGGCAACAAAGTAACTTAAATGGACAATATTAAGCCTATTCAATATGGCACAAATTGAAAAAGTCGTTAAAGCTTTGAACTCAGAAACCAGAAGAAAAATTTTGATGATTCTGGCTGAAGAACCTAAAACAGTTAAGGAAGTGGCTGAAGCTCTTCGAAAAAGTTATTCAATAAATTTGAAGTATCGTGAATCCGTTTTTAAAGCCCTAGAAAAGTTAGTAGAAGCAGATTTAGTAGAGAAACATTATGAAAAAGAAAAAGGAGTCGTTTACAAACTAAAAAAGAAAGAAATAACCGTTGATTTAACTGAAGAGGTGGTGAAATAAATGGATTTTGAATCAAAAGAAATAAGAAAGATTATCGAAGCGAAATTTGGCGATATTTTGAGGGATTCAGAGAAAAGGAAGGTTATGCAATTAGAAAGAAGGGATGCATACGGTCACGAAGCAGGAATTCCGATAGAAGAGTGGGTAAAAGACGGTTTAGAAGAGATTGATTGGGAAATACATGTTTATTTTCCTAACGTGTTCTTGGAAAAATTCTTTTCGAACATTGGTAATGATGAAAGTAAACTCAGAGAGGCTCTTCAACAGACCTGGTGGGGGTTTAAGTTTGGGAGAGATAGGCTACTCGTTACTGAAAAACAGATAAGGGAGTTTGTTAGAGGGAACCCCTTTGGAAGATGGCAACAAGAAGCAGGAGATATAGTGTTATTCTACGGAAGAGATATTATCAAAGATGCAAATGATGTAATTCTACTTAATGTTAAATCTCACTACATAGAGAGGAGAAGTAGACCACCGAATATAATGTCCGCTGAAAGATTATTGAAATTTTTTAATGACCTCCTTAACAGAGATGATGCCTATAAAATATTGGAAAAGGTAAATTTATGGTTCATAGGGGTCGGTTACATCACATCAAAAGCTGGACCTTTTATAGTCACAACTATGCATACTCGTGACTTGTTTCTATTAGACATATCCAAGTTACCACAAATAAATTTTGATGCTGCTATTCAAATACAGTGGCATGTAAAGGATATGGTAGAAATAGAGCAAGATAGACTCGCATTTGTGGAAAATCTCGCTGGTACTTTTATGGTGCAATGGAAGAACCATGTTAGGAGTAAACAAGAAAAATATGACTCACTTGCAGAAAATCTAAAAGGGCTTATTAATCGGCTAAGAAATGATTCTTAGGTGGTTAAGCCATACAGATTTTTTATATATTTCTCTATGTTCCCTTTGCATAATTCGGTCTGACGATTTTGTAGATTTTTTTCTACTAATCGCACAATTCTTTCATGAATATCTGCCTCTAATGGATTGCCCCAATCTATGAGCCTTATTGGTATTCTGGACAAAGGTCTTTCGGAAAATTCTACTACGCCACCTCTCGTTAATCCCTTATATTTAATCCATGTAAAAATAACATTAGAATTTAGTATAGCAAGCAGATACTTTATGTCCTCCTTGAAATAGGGTTTCTTGACAATCACTGTAACATCTTGTGTTGCATAATAAGGATTATTAACATACACAAATCTGGCGTAACCTTTAGTATCTATTCTCTCCTTACAAGGTGTAAATATCTTTTCATGATTATTTTCCATGAGTTTTTGATTTCTCGGGAATACCCAATGCCACCAAGGAATCTCCCTTTCATAGTTATAACGGTTCTCTAATTTTTCCCGGAATTTAAGTAAATGCAGGTATATGTTTGGATATTCCCGCTTGAGGTCTTCTTCATTTTCTACTTCATTTATGAAGATGTAAGGCGTTGTATTCTTAAAGTAGTATTGCTCGAGACTAAAAGCTTTGATAGCAAAAATAAACGTTTCTTTTTCTTTTTCGGTGAATTTATCTGGATTGGGCACCTGAAATGCTTTGTCGAGTCCGTTGACCATTCCATTTCCTATCTCTGCAATATCACCGAGCCTTACATATCTCTCTGTTTCATTCTCTAACTTACCCCCAATTTCGGTTAAATCTTTTTCAAAAAAGCTCGTGAGTTCGGGTTCGACCCTTTCAAGAATCACATAATATGGTTTTCCAGCGAATCTCACTTGTTTACACATTTTCTTATTCTTATAAATCCCCAAATCTTCTAAATCTTCTCTCTCAAGCAATTTGGAAAGGGGCAAGTTTAAAGGTTTATTATCAATTTCAACGATAATCTTTGGCGAAAATTCACGACATGTATCTTCGATTGTGGTAAGTAGCGTAAAAATATTTGGTGAGATAGGTTTCAAAGGTTTTCCGTTTCTAAACTGTGGATGGAGATATGCCTCGAAGTAATCTTCTTTAATATAATCTTCACCTTTTTCTAACCGTTGCAGCAGCTCAGTTACTTTGTCAAGTGTTTTTTTGGTCAGTTTATCCTTACTCCACACATGAACTATTTTGATTGGTTTTTCCGTTTTCTTCTTTACATATTTGAAAATGAGAGCACTTGTGGAAACCTCTTTAAAGATTCGCATTTCGTTGAATGTTATAAGAACCTCTAAATCACCTTTTTCACACATATATTGCCTGAGCCTGCCAGCATGGAGCGTTTGCGTCCAAAAAATAGGGGTGATGAATATTAATTCTCCATTTTCTTTAAGTTTATCAATACAGAGGTAAATAAATGCATACAACAAATCAGATAAACCATTAATCTTGTCTTGCCAATAAGACATGTTGCGTAATTTTTCGTGAACTTCCGCAGGAATGTTTTTCCATCTGACATAAGGGGGATTCCCTATAATCACGTCAAATTTCTCTTGTATATTTGTTGAAAGAAAATCCCTGTATTCTACCTTAATAGGGGATTTATTGGGAAGCAAAGTGTCTATTTCGTATGCCATGACATTTCTAAATCCTGTTTTCCATAAAACATTCAAAAAAATTCCCTTTCCTGCACATGGTTCTAACACTTTAGCGGTAATATCTTTATTCCCTAAATTAACCATGAACTCAGCAACCGTTTTGGGCGTAAAATATTGACCCAGGTTTTTTATCTTATCAACCATTTTATACCCTCTTATTTAAATATTGGGATTTGTAATATAATTAAATATATTAAGCTTTACCTTTATGATACCATAATTTTACGTGCTTTCTTTTTATCAAAGGCAAAGACATGGATAATCCATAACTTAGATGCCTTTATCCTTAAATATTAATTAACCTTGAGGTTATTTATAAAGAGAACACACAGAGGTAAGATAAAATGGTAGTAATTTTTGATCCGCTCTATACTAGAATCGAGATTAACTCGCCAGTTTCTGACTTACTTAGAACACCTGAAGTTACAAGAATTGCTGATGTTAAACAACTTGGCCCAGGTTACATTAGTTTTCCAGGAGCTACTCATACTAGGAAAGAACATTGTATTGGTGTCGCTTTTCTAGCTAAGACACTTGCAGATGAATTAAAACTGGAAGATAATGAAAAATTAGAACTTCAGGTCGCGGCAATTTTACATGATGTCGCTCACGGTCCGTTTTCCCATACGACAGAGGAGTTACTCGAATACACACTAAAGAATAAACATGATAAACGGGCAAAGGACATGATTCTGGGGACGAAATATTCGCTCCAAGAAGATAACGAATGGATAGCTGAAAAAATAAAAACAGAAGAACTCTGTGAGCTCAGCGATGTTTTAGATGAGATTGGCGTTGAAAAAGATAGAATAGCATCCATAATTGCTAATGAAAACATTAAAGAAGAATATTTGGGTCAGATCATTAATAGTCCAGTTGATGTCGACAGAATGGACTTCGTTTTGAGGGATGCTCACTACACTGGTATAACACATGGTGTTCATGAGCCATATATGCTATTGAAAAGTATAAAAAAACTCGATGATTACTTGGTTTATGATATCGGAGGATTAAGTTGGTTAGAACAATTGCTTATAGCGAGGTTACATATGTATGGGGATGTATACTATGATAAACAGAAGAGAATAGCAGAAGGGATGATTCAAAGAGCTTTGGAATACTTGATTTTGGATAAAAAAGCCTTATCACCGCAGCAACTTCAGGCAATGACAGATACCGATGTATTAACTCTTTTTAAGCTCCACAATGAGATTGCTGATGTAGCCAAGAGAATAAGATATCAAAGCCTTTTTAAAATTGCCCTGGGAATAAAGTACAATATGATAGATAACATAACGTTCAGAAGGCTCGAAGAGATAAACAAAATAGAAAAAAGAAGAGAAATTGAAAGGAAAATAAAAGAAGAAATTGGTATGGAACATCCAATAGGAGTGATCTTTGACATGATGGGCCCACCAGAATTTAAGGAACTCGAAATCGATGTGCTATCAAGCGATGAAAATACTCAGCGGTTTTCCTTTTATTCCTATGTCACGCAGCAATTAGATGTAGATATTAAGAAGAGACATTGGTTCTTTAGAGTTTATGCTCTTCCTAGATTTGAGAAAAAAGTGAAATCAGCTACTATCTCAATTTTAAAAGAGAATAGGATAGACTTCACAAAAATAAGCGGAACACGGGAGGGATAGTAGATGTCGTCTTTGAAATCTTTCGATATTAAAATAAAACGGGAAATTAGGGATTCTATTTACAATTATGTTCATGTAACGGAATCTGAAGATAAGGTTATAGATTCTCCAATATTTCAAAGATTAGATCGACTCGCACAAACATCTACATCTCCTTTCGTCTATCCGAGCCTTAGATATTCTCGTAAAACCCATTCATTAGGTGTTATGCATTTGGTTCACAGGGCATTCCTTCATCTCTTATTTTTACAGTCAGATATCCAGTCAGAGATTAGCCCGTTACTCTTTGGAGAATTAGTGGTTTTTAATTCGAAAAAGGAAAGAGGGCTGGATAATTTATCTCAAAAACTTCCCAGTGATTGGTGGAACTCAAAAGATTTAGACGAAAAAGTCCAATCTCTGAGGTATGCCGGTTTACTACATGATATTGGACATGCGCCTTTCTGTCATACTTTTGAGGATGTATGTAAGAAATTAAAGGAACAAGGAAAAATAAAAATAGATTTTAACCATGAAGTGATGTCAAGAAAAATAATAAAAGAAAAATTCAAAGAGCTTAACTTAGAAGCACCATTCACTCCCGATCACATAAATAACATTCTAGGCCCGAAGGGGGAAGCTCCACAATTTCTTCGTGAACTCATTTCAAGTCCTTATGATTGTGACAAACTAGATTATCTGAAACGGGATGCATATCATAGTGGAACGCTCGAATACGGAGATATAGACTGTGAGAGGATTTTAGATGGATTTAGAGTAAAGGATTTGAAGTTGTGTATATCTTCATCGGCAATCGATACTTTGATGAATAGCTTTAGAGCTATCCAGTTTATGTACACAACTGTTTATCACCATAAAACTTGCAGGCTATTTGATTTTATGATTGCTGATGCACTTGAAAAAATTCCAGCATTCATCGAGGAGATAGTATTGGATTTAGATAAATTTTTAAAATGTGATGATTGCTCATTTATTTGTGAAGTGAAGAATAGGAAAGAAAAAGGGGACGGATATGGAGAAGCATGGGAAATTTTTAAAAAAATTAGGAAAAGGGAGAAAGTATACAAAGTAATCGTTGAGTATCCTTTGAGCCTTGGTATTGCAACCGATGCGAGTGAAGAAATCAAAAAGTTGGAAAAGCATTTGGAGGATAAAGCTGGAGAAGATTTAAAGATTAGATTGGATTATCTACCTGACATTCTACCCGTAAGGACTGAAGAGAACGGGATTTATAATTGGTTAAGTGGGAAAAGGATATACGATCCAGAGGTGGGGGAACTCAAGCCACTTAGAGCTATTTCAGAAACATATTTCTATCAACTGTTGCGCCATACCGTTTTATTTAGAATATTTGGCCATCGGGATCAACTTGAAGATCGTGGATGTATGCTGAAGGCAAAGAAAATAGAAGAGGAAGCCAAAACTAAATTAAAAGAAATAGAAGAAAAGTATCTACTAAAGTAGATATTTTTTCCTTTCTTTTCTTATTTTTGGGGATATCCAAATTCTTGTCTGAGAAATTCTCGTGCTCTCTCTCTTTCATCATTATATAATGTACTTCTCCCATCGTTCCAAAGATATAAAGACATCAATGCAAGCTCCTTAGAGTTGTATGTTGATAGGCGTTTTCCAATTTCATAGGCTCTATTGTCAGCATGGTTTGGTTCAATAAGACGTAGAAGTCCGCAAATTTGAAGGCTCTCCACTCCACTACGATATGCCCCATTAAATTTAACTGGAAGCCCAAGGTGTAATAGTTCATTCCCGATGAAAACACCGTTGTTTATATCTGACAAATCTTCCTTCTCCAAACCACTAATAAACGCCCCCAGCATCTCTTTTATTTTTTCCCCGTACATTTATACCACCACCTCAATTTCTTCTTCAATTGAAATTTGTCTTTTTGCCATCGATTCTTGGATAATCTCTTTTCCATATTCACTTATTTTGTAGTATTGCTCGAAACCCTCCCCATTCCATCTTGTCTCAAGAGAGATAAGCCCTCTGAACACAAGTTTCTGTATTTCAACGCCCAATTCAGGGCAATAGAAATGCTCGTGAGTTCTCCGCTTTATATTGAAAATGTTTCCACCGTTAGTCTCTTGAACCCTCTTTATTTCCTTGAATAGCTTTTCCCTTTCAACACTTGCATTCAGTCGTTCGAGAACTTCAAAAATCAAAAATTGCTCATCTGTTGGCATTTTTTACACCTCCAATACCGATTTTACAGATTTTCCAAGATCGATTTCGCGTTCGATTATTGCATTCAGCGCCGAAACATATCGTCGTCCTCTAGAGGTGAGCCAATAGGCTTTCTCGTTTGCTAGCGGATGTGCCATTATTTCTCGACCGGATACCCAGATGAGTTCTTCAAGCTTTGCTAAATATTTTTCAGCTTTCTCTTCCGGCATATCCAAAGCATTGCAGACCTGGTGGATAGTGCATTCGTCATCCTCGTAGAGCAGGTTCAGGATGGAAATCTGTTCCCTTGTATTTATCGCCTCACCAAGCCTGTTCAACTCCATAATCTCTTCAGGTTCTATCTCCATTTTTATTCACCGTATTTAACTCAGAGTATGCCATTATTTAAAGATTACGGATATTTTGTAATACCCAATAATAGAAAGTAACACTAAATAGAAAATTGGAAAATGTCGCTTCAGAAAATCCGATAGGAGTGGACTTATGTAAGCATTCCTAAGTCTTCTAATGCTTTAGATTTCTCCGCTTCTATCGTTAGGCATTCTAAATATTCTAAATAGCTCTCACCAATTGTAGCTTTCCCTAATTTTTCCAATATTTCACATGCTTGGGCAACAGAAACAAAATTACGACGGGAAAAATCGATATCCTTAGGAAGCATTCTTTTTCCCTTCATCCACCTATAAAATTTTCCATAAAAGCGTTTGTCAAGAATAATTACAGCACCAAAATCATCTTCTGTCCTTACCAAACGACCAATAAGCTGGCTTAATCTCTTTGCTGCAACTTCAAGATCCACTTTCTCGAAAGCACCTGAGGTACCATATCTCTTTTTTGATTCCTGATAATCTTCCACCATTTGTTTTGTTCTATAAATAAAGGGCAACGAATACACAATAATCAATGTAAGAGCTTCGCCAGGCAAATCAATGCCTTGATCCATTTTTCCAAAGCCAAAAAGTATTGATCCCTTCTTCTTTCCAAAATGCTCAATCAATTCTCTTCTCTCTTTTCCGCTTTTAAAGAAGGGGCGGAAGATCAATCTCGGTGCTAACATAGGATTCACTAACAAAAATTCATAGGCGCTCGACGCTTCCTTTCTACTCCTAAAGAAAATCAACGTGTTTCCTGGCCATTTCAACAGCAGTTTTTCCAGAATTTTATTCGCTATATCTTTCTTCTTTCCCCAAGGGTAATCCCTCTCATTTTTTTTGTAGATGTTCATGGGGGGGCCATCAATCAATCCGAGCAAAATTCTCCTTTTTAGATCAAAAGGATAATCGGTTATCTCACAACTTATAAAGTCGGCTTTTGAAATACCAATCCTTTGCGCATAATTACCGAAGTTCCCTAAAGTTGCACCAACATGACACTGTAATTTAGTAGAGTTTTTGATTATATATTGTATCATCTTTCTAACTAAAGGTTCACCAATAATTTCTATATATCTCTCTTGATACCCCCCTTTCAACCGAATTTTAAATCGATATTTATTCCTAAATCTTGATGACGCTGCTTTAGTAAATTTGTCGAGTTTTTCTTTGAGTTTGAGTGCATTCATATCTTCAGGCTTAAGAATGGAGAGAGTTTCTATAATTGAAAACTGTTCAAGAGAATTGATCAAATTTTTACATTCACGGATGAGTGGTTCTATGTCTTCTTCAGACAACTCGATATCCTGTGCATTGCCTATGTTTCTAAATCTCTTTTCAAATAATTTAATCAATTTTTCAAAATGACCTATAATTCTAATAACATCTTCTCTCTCCAGTTTCACCTCGAGATCGAAGAGATCTCTGTATATCGGGATGATTTTTTCAATTTTTCCATAATTCCTCTTTAAGTACCCTTTCGCATCTTCAACTTCTTTTGAAGAAATATACACTCGCGAAGATTGCTCAGCGATTGATTCTATGTTATGGGCTTCATCAAATATTATAAGATCGAATTTCTTTCTACCTTTTAGTATGTCCCAACTTTCAATATATTTACTGTAATTAGTTATCGCTAACGGAAATTCTTTAGCTATTTCTCGTGACTTAAAATAATCGCACTCCTTTTTTGTTTTATACTGACACTTCTCTAGGCGTTTACAAAGCAAGGTCACGACAGGGGCATCGTTCCTTTTCAGCGATTTATTGCGGAGTGGGCAGGTGTATTCTCCGGAACCGTATATCTCAATAAAATCCAAATTCAAAGCATGACAAGTAACAGAAATTTGTTTTTGCAAATCCTTTGTTGGGCAAACAATCATCACTCTTCCGCCTTTTTCAATAACATAGTCTGCAACGAGAGAATACGCCAATGTTTTTCCACAACCAGTGGGGGCTTGGATTAGTATATGCTTATTTTGGTTTAATGCTTGAGCAAACTTGCAAAGAATCTCCTCTTGCGCTGGTCTTAACTCTTGTATTTCTCTATCATCAATCTTCAAGTTATTTATTTTGGCTTTTGTAAAGTTCTTTAAATCTTGTTCTTTGAGATTTGCCTTATCTTCAATTTCTATCATTTTTTCTCCAAAATATAATTAAAATTTTAGGTTAAAATACTTTCGGTAGGTTAGTAAATATATTTCGACAGCTTTAAAAACTCCTCCGGGCTCAACTCCTCCGGTCGCTTCTCCAACTCCTCAAGTGCTAAACTTCCCGAAGTTTTAAATATATTCCGCATCTTCTTTCTCCTGTGCTCGAACGCCTCAGTAACGAGCTCAAAAAACTTCTTTTTCTCCTCTACTATTCTCTTTTCCTTCTCTTTCTCCTCCAACCTCACTATCGCAGTTTTAACAGGCGGCGAGGGAAAAAAGCATCTCGGTGAACGGGCTCAAGAATTTCAACGTCTGCAAGTGCCTGCGCGATAACAGATAACCGCCCATACAATTTCGACCCGGGTTTCGCAACCATCTTCTGCGCAAACTCTTTCTGATATAACAGCACAGCAAGCCCGAAGTTATGGAGCAGTAATTTATACGTAATTGGCGATGATAAAGAAAAATGTATGCTCGCAACGACTTTATCAAATACTGGAAGATATAAATTTAAGTAGATTGAAGAAGGGTAAAGGAGAATGAAAAACAGACATGAGTCCGAATTCGGACCGAGTGGCACTGTGATGCCGCAGGAAGAAGCTGGCGCTGACAACCAGAAGCAGATATTTATTATTGGGCACGAGAATCCCGATTGCGATTCTGTCTGCTCTGCCATTGGCTATGCGTACTTCAAAAATATTGTTGACAAGAGATACCTGTATATCCCCGCAAGAGCGGGAGAATTAAATAGCGAAACAAAATTTGTTCTTGAAAAATTCGATATCGAACCCCCCATAGAAATAGAAAGTCTCGCACCTACTGTCAGCGATATGGAATTGAAAAAACCCATTGTCGCTTCACCCCACGATTCCCTGAAGTACGTAGCTTCTTTGATGAAAGAAAGCAATATCCGCACTGTCCCCATCGTGGACTCCAGCAGAAAGCTATCGGGAATTATTGGTCTGAAAGACATCGCCGAACATTATATAGATACCCTGGGCTTTGGTGACATATCAACGACTCCGATTGACCTGAATATACTGATTGATACTCTGGACGCAAAGGTGATTACCAATCCCAAGAACATCGAGAAACTGACGGGTAGGATATTTATTGCAGCAATGCAGAAAGCAAGGATTTTAAGCAAAATCCGTGCGGGAGACGTCGTTATTCTCGGCGACAGGACGGACGTCCAAATAGATTTGATTAATTCTGAATGTTCTGCGCTTATAATCACCGGCAATTCCACAATTAGCCAGGAAGTCATCAGGTCAGCAACTGAGAAAGGAACGGTAATCGTTTCTTCTCCGCACGACACGTTTGTTACCGCCAAGTTGTTCGCTTTGTCAACACCGCTCCATTCTATAATGTCAAAAGACGTACCCGTAGCAGGACTTTATACCCGGATTTCCGAGATAAAACGGAAAGTCGTAGAATCCAAATATCGCTGTGTGCTATTGGTAGATGCGGACAACCGATTGATAAGTATAATCACACGAACGGATTTACTTCATCCTATAAGAAAAAAGGTCATTTTGGTTGACCATAATGAGATTTCGCAGGCTGTTGATGGTGTACAGGAAGCAGAGATACTGGAGATTATTGACCATCACCGGGTTGGAGACATATCTACACTGATGCCTATCCACGTTCACAATGAGCCTATCGGCAGTACGTGCACCATCGTTGCTGGATTTATGTTTCTTCATCAAATTGATATTCCGCCGGAGATAGCAGGATTGCTTCTCTCTGGCATTCTGTCTGATACCTTAATTCTGACGTTGTCCACAACCACGGAACGAGATAAAGAAGTTGCTTATAAACTGGCTGATATTCTCAAAGTTGCGATTGAGGAATACGGCAAAGAACTTTTAACCGCGAGTATAAACATAAAGGGAAAATCCGCCACTGAAATCCTGTTTCTCGATTTTAAAGAATATTTGTTGGGCGGGAAAAAAGTTGGTGTGGGTCAAATAATGGTTCTGGATGAGGAGGAGATAAGCGCAAACGAAGATGATATTAAAAGGGAGATGGAACATTTACGTAAGGAGAAGCACTACGATTTGGTCGCTTTCCTCATCACCAATCCATTAAAAAAGGGTGAAGAGATTTTAGTCAAAGGAGATAAGAGGATAATCGAAAAGGCTTTCGCGGTCAACATACAAGACGATAAATGTGCTATTCCTGGAACGTTGTCGCGAAAGAAAGATTTTATCCCCGCGATAGGATACTTTTGCAACACGATATACGAGTTGTGACGGTATAATTTCAACAGTGCGGCAATCATTGTATCGAACCTGCCAGCAGGTTTGCCCCTCTTCTAATTTCAACCATAAAGTTCTCAAGGCTTTCCTGCCTCATTTTCATTCTATCTCCAGATAGTTTTTAGTTTCATTCAAAAATTCTTCCGCCCTTCTTATAGTTTCTTCGCTTGTTTCTCTTTCTATGGGGATAGTTTCATAATCACCCACTCCACGATCCTCGAAAGCCCTCCTTATGTAACCATGAAGCTTTTTAGGCATGAGACCTGTTTTGACGAACTCCTTGCCAAAAAATGAAATTACAGCAGAATGTTTGGAGAAGCTCAAACCCTTTGATAAAAGAAGTGCTTCAGCACAATAAAACATTGCATAATAGGCACGTGAAACTGAGAATTCCGAATAGTCTTTGTTAAATAATTCTTTTGCTGCTTCGAGGCTCTTCTGCGCCTTTTTAACCAACTCAATTACTTCCTTTCTGTACTTCATATTTTTACACCCTCTCTCCTTATATTCAGCAAAAATGGCGAATTTCTATGCTTAAAGTCATGAAGTAAACAATCAAAGCATGTGATAACCATGTCATACTCTAAGGAGATAGCAGAAGATAGTTCCGAAATCTTTTTATCCTCTTCTTTGGTAAGTTTTTCCCTAACCAAAAGCAAAACATCTATATCTGAACCAAATTCATAATCTCCTCTTGCATAAGAGCCAAAAAGAACAAGTTCAACAAATTTGTCTCTGAGTGTGCTTTCAATTCCCTTCTTGAATTCTTTAAGAATTCTTTTTACCCTATCCTGAGTTAAAGTTCTCATTATTTAGCTCCCTCCATCCTTCTGGCAATTCGTAGGGTCCTTAAATTTGCTTCTTTTTCTGTAAACTCTTCAAGAATCTCTCTTTTCATAGATGAACCACCTCTTTTAATATGTGTTTACCTATTCTTGGTTTTAACGCCGACTTCTCCACCAAATCAACCTTGACTCCCAATAAATCGCTTATATAATTTTCCACTTCCACAAAATCTAAGAGGCTTATCCTTGCATCAGGTTTAAACTCAATAAGAATATCAATATCACTATCCTCTTTTTGCTCTCCTCTCACATAAGAACCAAAGATTCCTATCTCCTGAACTCCATACTTTTCTCTTAATTCCTCTTTATATGTTCTTAAAATCTTCTTTATCTCTTCAACTATTTTTTCTTTCATCCTTTCCCAATTATCAAGTCCTTATGACTATATAGATATATAATGTTATTTATATCTTTTCTCTCCCGTTTTCCCCTCAAGACTTTTCTTTTCTGCGATATTTTCATACCAGTTCGTTGATAGTCTCACAAACTCCTCCGGCCTCAATTCCTCCGGCCTCTTCTCCAATTCCTCAAGTGCTAAACTTCCTGAATCTTTAAATATATTCCGCATCTTCTTTCTCCTGTGCCCGAACGCCTCAGTGACGAACTCAAAAAACTTCTTCTTCTCCTCTACTATTCTCTTTTCCTTCTCGTTCTCTTTCAGCCTCACTATCGCAGTTTTAACAGGCGGCGAGGGATAAAAAGCATCCCGGTGAACGAGCTCAAGGATTTCAATATCTGCAAGTGCCTGTGCGATAACCGATAACCGCCCATACAATTTCGAACCGGGTTCAGCAACCATCTTCTGCGCAAACTCTTTCTGGTATAACAGCACGGCAAGCCCGAAGTCCGCGAGCAGCAATTTATACGTGATTGGTGATGACAGAGAAAAAGGTATGCTCGCAACGACTTTATCAAATTCCGGAAGTTCTATTTTCATAATGTCGCCTTCTATCACCTCTATTTTACTTTTTTTATTCCCGTATTGCTCCCTTAATATCTCACAAAGTTCTTTATCCTTTTCCACGGCATAAACTTTCTTCGCTTTGCTCTCTAATTTCGCCGTGACGCTTCCCGCCCCCGCTCCTATCTCCAGCACCATATCGCCGCGCCCTACACCCGCATATTCCACCATTCTTGCTGCCACGCCGTCGTCAATCAGAAAGTACTGCCCGAGACTTCTCGTAGCTCTTATGCCTCGATCCATAAGGATTTTTTTTACTTCCATTTCAAACTTCCTCTTCACTTAAATTTTCAAACGTTAACTCCGATTCTTCGGTTGGTCTTAACTTCATGACTTATTTTTCCAATGTTATTTTGTTTTCGTTTCTAACTAATTATAATCAAAATTTTGTTGCAATAGTTTTATTTACTTGTGTTGCAAGTTTAAATCTGGAGGTTTAGCTAAAATGATGGAGTACATTGTGCTGTTTATTGTTTTTGTCGTTTTGTTTTTCTGCTACGTGATATATATAGAGCTAAGGAGACAAAAAGACGAGATACAAAAAGTTCAAGCTGAGTTAGCGGTTCAAAAAGAGCCGGTAGCCGGACTTGAAGCAGTTTCTTCTGTTTTACAAAGCTCGGCAAAGGACATTAGAGAAGCAACACAAACAGTGGATAAAGAAGTGACAAAACTTCTCGAACAAGCGAAATGGCAGAAAGAAATACGAGATGAAGTTAAAGCGATGAGGGAAGTTATCATTGGTACTACTACGAGGGGGATTGCTGGAGAAAAACTCCTTCAAAAAACTCTGAACTCCTTACCCCCAACCATGATCGAGTCAAATTTGAATTTGAGTGCAGGAATCGTTGAATACGGCTTGAAATTTCCTGATGGGAAGTATCTTCCAATAGATTCTAAGTTTCCATATCCTAAAGACATTGGCAAGTTATCTGAAGTGAACGATGCGGAAAAAATTAGAATCATCAAAGACGTTGCATCGAATTTCAAAAACAGAGTGAAAGAAGTTTCAAAATATGTAAATGATGAGAGAACAATTTCATTTGCCATTGCCGCTTTTCCAGATTCTATTTATTCGCTTCTAAATGACAATAATCCTCAAGTAATATCTGAGGCTTTTAGGATAAATGTAATTGCAACTTCTTATTCAAACATTCAGCAGATACTGTTAGCAATCTTACAAATTAGGGAATTTTATGGCGTAGAAGTTGATATTGAGAGGACATTGACGAATATTGAGATTGTCAAGAATCTAATCGATGAAATAGATAAAATAATAGAAAATAAACTTGATAGATCTAACACTGTGATGGAAAATGCTGTTAGGGAGCTTAGGTCTAACATGGATAAGATCAAAGCGAGGTTAGAAGACATTAGAGTTGAAAAAGCAGAATGAAAAAAGAACGGCATGTCTTTGAAACTTTAGGGAAAGCGAGAGTGGTGGTAGAAAACGAGAAAGTAGTGGAAGTTGGCAAACCTCTGCTCAAATATTGTCCGTTATGGGACAAGATGCGCGGAATAAAGGAACTGAACGAGAAAGTGATAAAAGCGAATATAGAATTCCGGATACGGGATTTCGGGATGTGTACGGCGGATAGAGAAGTAGAGATGGATACTTTTGTTGGTTTTGGCGCTTCGGAGACTTTCATGACTGCACTTCGCAGAGGCTTGCTCGATACTACCGTAACGGTTTGTGAAGGCGCAGGCACAGTAATTACTTCTAACCCAGCACTTGTGCAGGGAATAGGGGGGAGGCTGAGTGGTGTAATTGAGACTGCGCCTGTTGAAGGAATAATAAAGAAAATAAAGGCGATAGGGGGGGAGATACTTGAGCCGCCTGCGATAGACCAGACAGCAGGGTTGCAGATGGCGCTTCGTCTTGGATACGAAAGAATAGGTGTTACAGTGCCTACACTGGCAGACGCAAAGCGATGTAGAGCCATCAGCAAGCACGCAGTGATATTCGGTGTGCATCTCACGGGCATCGCCAGAAAAGACGCTGCGGAGTTCTGCGAATTCGCTGACCTGATTACTGGTTGTGCATCGCCACACATAAGAGCACTCGCAAAGAAGAAAGCTCTCTTACAAGCAGGCACCGCAATCCCGATATTCGCACTCACGTCCGCGGGCAAGGAATTGCTTTTAGAACGTGCTAAAGAGGTTGAAAATACTCTATTGCTGAATACCATGCGATTACCCGTGCTTCCGGAAGAGAGGCAGCCTAAACCACAGGTGTAATTTCTAAACCGTAAGTGTTTAGCAGTAAAATCCCAAAATCCAAATCACTAAAACAAACTTTTTTGCGAAGCAAAAATCTTTACTAAAAATGTTTGCGCATCAAAACTTCTTCTCAAAATAAAGTTCTGTTTTGAATTTTGGACATTTGAATTTGAGATTTGTTTAGATTTTGGTGCTTGGGATTTGGAATTTGGAATTCCCCCCCTGCTTATGGATATACACAGTCGTGTCTTCCACACCCGCCTCTTTGAACCCTCTACGCCGGTGTAAACACGACTCGCAAATCCCACAATGCTTATCCTCGCCTAAATAGCATGAATAAGTCAAATGCAATGGCGCTTTTACTTCTATTCCTTTTTTTATTATCTCGGGCTTTAACAAATCCACCAAAGGTGCCTTTACCGTTGGCGGCAGAGAAAAAAAAGCCACTGCTTTCTCCAACACCGCATTATACCGCCTAACGAATTCCTTCTCATTGTCCGGATACGACTTTGCTTCCTCTGCATTGAAGCCCACGAAAATAGCATCTGCGGAAATAACCTCTGCATAAGCACTCGCAATCGCTAAAAGAACCAAATTCCGGCAGGGCACCCACGTAGATGGCGTCTCTTTTTCTTTATCTAAATTTACTTCTTCACCTACCGGGACTCTTCTCGTAATATCTGTCAAAGAAGACCCGCCAAGCTCCCTCAAGAACAGTATTTCCACGAACTTCAATTCCTTCGCACCTAAGTAAGCAGCTATTTTCGCTACCGCTTCTTTTTCCCGCTTCGCCGCTCGCTGCCCGTAGGAAGCATGAAAGAAATACAATTCATATCCTTCCTGCGCTGCAATTGCTGCCGCAACCGTGGAATCTATTCCGCCGGAGCATACACAAACTCCCGTTTTGGTCATTTCGCTTAGTTTCTATTATAATATGCTACTAAAAGGTTTTCACGCAAACCCCCACACCCCATCATTTCCGGTGGAAGAATGGATTCCGAGCCGTATGCAAGAGTATATATCTTTAAAGAATTTTTTTGTTTATTTATGATAATCCACCATAAAATGATTCAGACTCAGCTTTAATGATAGTTCCAGTATCAGAATCGATATAAATATTAAATACAAAATCAGATACAGAACTTGAACCAACTTTCTTTTCAACAATTTTTACAATGTATAAAGATTTGACATTTTCTGGAATCCAATTATATTCTTCTTTTTGTTTTCCATAATCCAATACAGATTGAGGAACGTTAATTACTAATATTAATAATTCAGGAATAGACTCTCTTTGATATGTTGTCTTTTCATAGAAATTTTTATATTCAGCAGAATTTAATGCGACTAAAATAGCCTCATCATTAGAACTAATGGGTAACTTAACTTTTGAAGTTCCGAACTCTGTAAAACTTTCAAATTCTGTTTTAAGATCATTATAATTGGTATTAAGTATAGAATATTGACAATAGCCATAAATTAAAAATCCAATCAAAAATACTAAAACAATAGATTCAATAATTATAACTGTATTTTTTTTATCCATTATATTTGATTAAAAGTTCATCATCTATATAAATAAACAGTCCGTATGTCATTATCATTTAACAGAAAAGAGATTTCTTAGGTCTGCTACGTGTCAGTTTGAATCCGGCAACTCTATTCCACACCTGGTGGTGGAGACGGAGGAGCAGGCTCTTCTTGGATTGGTCTTGGTGTGACTATTTTCGCCACTGTCGGCGTCCCTTCCTCTATTGAATAACCCGCATACTCATCAAGACTAAATTCTTTTTGCTCGACCCACTTAAACGAAGTCTGCTGAGCACTCCCACCTACATTTACATCCATTATCAAATAAGGTTTGGCTGCAGATATGACTAACTCTATGCTTTCTGTTTGCGCGCCGTCTCCGGATACCCCCAAGTCAACCGTGTAAGCCAGGTAGTTGCCATAAAGTGCCGGATTAGAAGTGCTGAAAGTTACACTTTGCTGGTCCACGGTCATGATTGTCGTGTGTGTTGTAACCAGCTCGTCTATGTCAAGGTCGTATGCCTCCTTCCACAGAATCATCCAAAAAGGCATCATGGAATTTCCTGATTGACCAATCGATTGTATCTGCGTGACGTCGTCAATGTACTCAACATCACCCAACACTGCATCTTCGGTAAGAGGTAGAGTCGCTGACAAATCCAAATCGTCCTTGTTAATCCTCCAGCGCATCAGGTAGGCTTTTTTGCTCTCATCTATTTTAATTCCGGCGATGCCCTCCCAGTATCCGCCAGTCTCCTTAGTCACATAAATAGACGAATCCCGTTTCGAACAGCCAGCACACGAAACGGCCTCATAGACATATTTAAACCCCTCTTTTAGTTCAAGCAACGGCAGTTCCAGTGTAAAATCGGCGGTTGTCATGACCCCCTCAGGAGGTGTAACAGATACGGTAATCTTATTCTCAGCTCCGCATCCCTTTGGTCTGATTTCATTTATCCCCTCTGATAGGTCAACATATTCCGTACAGAGCACGGTTCCGTGTTCATCAGAGACCTCTATTCTTGTATTTTTAACCGCCATATTTGCGTCTAATTTAAGTGCTATTGCCCCCAGCACGTATTCCGCGCTGACTATGTCCACCCTCGGAGTAGGTATGCCCAGGGTAAACTCCCGCGTGACAATCCCTCCACCAGGCGGACTGACAGAAACAGTTATTCTCTCTTTGGCTTTGCAATCGGTCATCTCAATCTGTGTAATGCCCGCTATCAGATCTTTGTATCTTGTGCATAGCAGCTGATCCGTCTCATCAACGATGTCAATCCTAACATCATCAACGCTGACATTTGTGCTCAGGGTCACGATTATTTTTCCGGCTTCGTACTCTGCATTTCGGATCTGAAATTCAACTCCCCCTACAACCGTAACATCCCCTTCATCAGGACCTACACAGCCACTAATCACAACAATTCCTATTATCAGTAATCCAATTAAAAATCTTGTTTTCATTTCAACTATCCTTCGATAGATTTTATTACTTAAGAGCGTGAAGATATATATAAAACTATCGTAAGAAACGGCTTCATCCCGAAAGTCAATATAGATCGAGGTACATCCTCCATCTTATCCTCGGCGGTGATAAACAATATCATAT
>JAFNKG010000115.1 GCA_017883965.1 Candidatus Methanophagales archaeon
GATAATTTAATTTTACTTTTTCTTCACAATCAAAACATTTCCATTCTAATTTTTCAGTACGCCAATCTTTATTAGGATCAAGTGCATATTTACTCTTGATTTTATTGAACTCTATTTCTGGAGTCTTGAGTACAAAGCCGCTTTCTAAACCTCTCTCTCTCACGGCATCATAAGATAGTGAATGATCCAAATGAAAACAACTTGGACATCGTTCACGACCGAAATATGATTTCACCATACATGTCCTTTCATTACCACACTTATCACAGTTAACTTTAATAACTCTTTCGGATCGTGTTGCTTCCATTGAATCATATTGCTCTTTGGTTTCTGGGTATATTAATTCATCATTTCTATTATCAACTTCTTGTAGTAATACATCCCATGTATATTTAATTGTAGATTCGCGATAACATTTCCCACATCGAACCCCTTCTTTTAGCATATTATTTTTAATATGTGAAGGTGTTGTAGGATATTGATGACCCTCAGAACATTCTATTATAATCTCACGGCTAGCTGGATCCCCCTCTAAAGTCTCAAATACCTCTTGCGTCTGAGGATATATTAATTTATATTCTCCTGTCGGATGATTATCGATCTTATTGATCTCATTCAATAAATCTTGAATAACATCGACTGTATAGGTAAACCTTTCAGCAGTAGTAAGGTCAAGAAAATCTCGAACAAATTTAATATGCTCAAATCGAATGCCTGAAACCAAATTATATATATTTTTTACATATTTATTAGTAAACTGCAATAGGTAAATCACTTGAGCATAAATACTTACTTTAGGAGTTATTTTATTTGTGAGGCGTTTATCAATGTTTGATAATGAATTCATTAGGTCAACGTTCTCAGTATATAAATGCTGCATTACGATATTATTGATATATCTTAATGAATCTTGCTCCGACATTCCTTTTGTATCTCTAATGATAATATCTCTATTTTGATCAAAAAATAGTTTTATTTCTCTCAAAATATTACGAAAAACTTCATTTGAAGTGAGATATTGCGGTAGGTTTCTTCCTCTAACATCAACCATCCCAATCGCTAGAGCTGGCACAGCAGAGAGAATAGCTCCTACAAATGGAAATGCATAACTAATAGCACCCACAACAGCATAAGCTGCAACAGCGACCCCCTTTTTGTGCCTTGACAACCAATCTCGGACTGTATTAGTATCGGATTGTGTAATCTCTTTAACTTTCTCAACTGTCTCTCTTCTTGGAGGAGGACTTCTGCTGGTCGGCAAAGTAAAAGGCTTCTTTCGTGGATCAGTAGTCCTTCTATTTATCAAATGCTCTCGCAAACGAGCTAAAAGCCCCTTATTACGAAGATCATCTTTCTGAGAAGGATCTGTATATAAATAAGAGGATATTGCATCCCCGATATCATCCACTGATGTCCCTCCAACAACAAAAGCAGTAGCTACTCCAGACATAAATGATGAAGAAGTGAAACCAAGCATAATAGCTCCCGCAAATAACATCAACCCTGACAAAACAGAAGATGCTATCTCGACTGCTTGACTTCGCCCTCGTGCCTTAAGTTCCCTTGAACTCTCTTGCATATCTATCATAATATCCTGATTAGTCGAAGAAGCCATCCCAGAAGCGCGTGCTTGTACATAAACCTGAGCTGCAACCTTAGGAACTCCGCCCATGACCGTCTCACGTATAGACTCCATAAAGGTAGTAACAAGCACTTGACTCCAAAGTTCCCATCCCCATTCCTTCGTCTTATGGGAGAAGAAAGCCTCAATCCACGGATCAATATATAACTCTTCAAGAGCTTCTCCAAAAACAGTACTTGCAGCTTTATAAAGTGACATTATGTTTACATTTTTAACAACCGATGCCAATGATGTTCCTGAAAAAATACTACCGATACCATATGAAATTGGCAAGATAATAATAGTACTTACAACCGTTACATAGGTAGTATAGGCAATCTCATCTAATCTCTCTTGAGTCTGCTTAGCCAAAGTATACTGATAACAATATTCAAGAAGCTTGGAATGCACAAACTGCATGGTAGAGATCTCATTAACCTGCTCTGAAGTTAAATCGCCTAGGTCATCAAGGGATCTGTATTTCTCAACTTTAATCTCTAAAACGATATAGGCATCGTCACCATATTCTTCCTTATTTGCTTGAAGAATTTCATTCATCTCTAGCACAGAAGGATGGCTATCATCCAAGGTCAAAATACCAGTACTCTTATCAATCGTGTATGCATCTGAGGTAAGATCGTCAAGTGGAACCCTCTCTTTAAGAAGGTTCGTACAGCTTTCTTTCACTACAGAATACACGTCAATAAACACAATATCGGATTGAAACTCATGAATACTACCTTCGGGTATTAACTGAATTTCACTAGTAACCTCATCATATATCTTATAAATAGTGTGATATTTATCCTGTACTCGCTCGTAATCACTT
>JAFNKG010000038.1 GCA_017883965.1 Candidatus Methanophagales archaeon
CATCTCACATCGCTGAACTCCATCCTCGCACCCTCCCTCCTTACCGCCTCGTAGGGACAGGGTAAACAAAACTCACATCCAATTAATTCGCTCCGTCCGCTTGCACACCGCTCCAAATCTAAATCCAAATACTTCTTCTTCTCTATTTCTCCTAAATTCGAAACAACGTCAAGTGCCTTCCTCAACGCATCTTCGTAATCCGCCGCTATATGAATCCCGAATTGAGGTGACCCTTTCCAGTCCTTCTCAATCGCCAGAATTTGCCCTGCATGAATGACCTCTCTTGAATGGAAATCAACGGCGCCTGTTGGGCACACGTCAATACAGTCGCCACATTCATCGCATTCCTCTCCGATTGTGTACAGCGCATCATATCCTATCAAATCTTTCGGGCATGCATCAGCGCAAAGCCCACAGGATATGCACTTCTCTACATCTATATTTCTCTCTATTTCAATTTCAAAATCTCCGATTTCGCCCCTTATGCCCTTAAGCGAGCCAATATGTATTTCCGGTTCATCACACCATTCTTGAATCTTCTTCGTCAACAGATGCACGTTTGCCTGCTTAGAAAGACTTTTTGCAACTTCTATTGCTCCTCTATCCTTGTCCCCTATCACTAACACATCGTATCCAACATGCAAACCGATTTTTTTAAGTTCTGGAAGCGAGCTTTTTATTGTGACGTAACCGATAGCGGCTTCTATCATACTTTTTGCCTTTTCTGTTGCTTCTTTTCTTCCATGCACCCAACCACAGTGTTCTCGGAGGTTTAAGAAGAAAGTATCACATCCAAATCCCGAGGTCACCCGTTCAAAGATGCGCTTCTTTTCTGTGCACGCAGCTACGATTATGCCATCCAGCTCCAATCTTCTGATGTCGTCTATGATATAATCTAAACCCTCCTGGCACAGTTGGTCATGGGTCTCAATGACCTCAACTTCTTTCTTTATGCTTCTTTTGACGTTTCTAAAATCTATGTCTATTGTGTCGTTACAGGTGCAAAGGAAAATCCCAAATCTCATAGGTACCTCTTTTCCCCTGGTGCATAAATAACTTGCTGTTATTTGTAATCAGAGCATTGCTGGAACAAATGTGGTAGCCAATGTGGCAACAACTGCTCCGGCGATAATCAAGGGTATGAGGATTGCAAGGATTACAGCGAGGATTGCCATTCCAGGAGATAGTCCGTGGAGTTCCATCACACCGTTGATTACCACGAGAAGCGACCATATCGGTGCGATGATGACGTTCGGTCCCGGAACCCAACCCAATACCAGGCACGGTGTTGCGCCATACGTAATCGCTTTTACAGTCTGCTTTAGCCCCTTTCTACCGCCAAGCAGGTACACCCAGATATGAACCCATACAGCGATGTAGAGTGCAACGATTATGCCCACGGCGATTATGCCCACAAAAGCTCCCGCACCGAGCAGTGGTGCGAATTTACTAATCCCCGGTAATCCAAGTATTAACACCACCGCAGTCACCACGATTGCGAGAATTGCAGCGAGAATCGCCAGCAAAGGAACGTAATACCTGAAGGCATCACTGAGCGTGTCTTCCTTAGCTGCTGCGAATTCTTTTGACGGATGAAACGAAAATCCACGTATCCTTCCCAGGACGTCCATTTGTATCATGACTTCATTAAGGATAATTTCCACTATATAAAGTTTTCTAATTTTTCCCGTAATGCAAAAAAAATCGAAAACTTTATATACCGTATTTTGCATAATGGTGAATACATCCTTCTGGAGTATAAAAAATGGAAGCTAAGAATATGATTAGGAGGGTTGAATATGGAAACAGGTGAGAAGGTCATTATTGCTCTGGTCGTAGTGGTTACTATCGGAGTCCTCGGCGGTGCAGCAGTTGTGATGCCTATCATGGAGGAAGAGATGCACAAACCGGAGAGTTGCGCTAAGAACTGTCATGAAATGCAACCTTTTTATGACTCTTTGCTGATTTCACCGCATGCGGAAGTGGATTGTCACGAATGCCATAAGCCTCATAAACCGGAAATGTTTCTGTATATAGGGGAAGCTCTTCACCATGCTGAATGGATGGTGGAAGGAAAGAGTTTCGAGGAGATGGCTGAAGAAGTCGAGAATGAGCCGCCTGCATCTCCAAAGAATGAATACTGCATGGAATGTCACAGTGAACACGAAATACCGGCAGAAAGAATCTCTGACCCCACTATCTCCTGCTTTAAATGCCATCCTACAATTGAGCACACGACACATAGGATTAGTGAGTACCGCGCCTACGAGAATCCCGATTATACTGGACACGAGTGTGTGGCATGTCACAACGACCACGATGTAAACGTTAAGGAAGAAACCTGTAATGTCTGTCATCCTCCGGAGAAACATCCATAACTCAATCAATCAATTTTTTATTTTTTATTTTTATAACCCGCTTTAAGGAGTTCGCCGAATAGCAATACCGTCATCCCGATTCCCAGTAATATTATCCCAGCCCAAACAAGCCATATCAGGGGGATTCTCTTTACAACGATGACAAAATCTTCTGGTTGAACTTCCCCGCCCATAAGAGCGTAAAATAGGGAATTATAACTGGAGTTTGTGTGTTGCATGAAAACATATATGTCCTCCGTCGGTGTGGAAATAATCAAAGGTTCAGACACAACGCCCCAGTTTGTATAGTAGCACATCCATAAGGTTTCATGATGAACATTTCCTCCCTCTTTAATTGCAACATCCATTTTTAGAGCAGAGTGTTCAGGACCTACGAAAGAATGCTGGGGGTAGTAAACGCTTCCCATGCCTGTATAAATAGTGAAATCATTCAATTCTATCCTCGTCCCCAGGGCATCAATAACAGAGTTGGGGGTTGTGAGAATATTATCGCTCTCTCTTTCAGCAGCGGAACTGACAAAAACGCCTATTAAAATGACGATGATTGCGAGATGCACGAGTGTTTTGCCCCACAATCGTGTCGAATTCTTCTTTCGCAATAACCGTGCGAAATTGTAAGCGATAGCAAAACCTGCCACAATCAGAAGAGGAAGCCCGAAATTTGCAAGTGGATTTGGCGTTGGTTTGCCGAGTAATGCTAAAACAACTCCAGTGACCAGCACCGCTGCGATTAATCCTGCATATTTCTTCACTTTCAGACCGGTGTTACAGCCCATTAAAGCGGCTACGAAGACAAGCGTGAAAGGGTAGCACCATTTGTTATAAAATTCCACACTTATGGTCATGGGGTTCTCTTTGAAAAAACCTCCAATTATTGGTGCAACGTCTCCAAAGAAGCATATAATCAACAAAAACATCAGCGACCAGTACGCACCGAAAATAGATATAGAGTAAAGAGAAGAAGTGTCAATGTCGAAAGTATAAAGAGGTCTATTCGCCCTTCGAGTTAGATAGAAGAAGTAAAGAACAACGGAAAAAGCAAAGCCCAGGAGCACGGGTCCGACAGTGGATTCCCCAAAAGCATGAACCGACTCCAATAACCCTCCTCTGGTCAGAGCGGTGGCGAAGATAATCATAAAAAACGTAATCATGAGCGTGAGTTCTTTCGCTATATCATTGCTCCTCGCAGGCAGGTGAAAATATGCGGTGAGAGCAAGCAAGGGCAGTAGGGATGCCGTCTCCACAGGGTCCCAAGCCCAGTATCCTCCCCAGCCCAGCACTTCGTAAGACCACCACCCACCGAGAGCTATCCCAAGCGCTAAAAACAGCCATGCCGCATAAAGAGAAAGTTTTAATGTCTTTCTTTCCTGTTCTTCAGGCTCGCCCGTTATCATGCCTGCCAGCGTCAGTGCGAATGCGAAAAAGACAAATATGTATCCTGAGAAAATCACGGGCGGATGAACAAGCACCCAGAACGTTTGCAACAGTGGATTGAGCCCCATCCCATCCGGCGGCGTCCCTACTAGGAGTTCAAAAGGGCTCTTCAGCAAGGTGACGATGAGGAGGAAGATGAGGAAGACGTCCAATATCTTGTATGTGGTTGTGCGAAACACGCTTTCTTTTCCTAATCCTTTAAACCGATACACGAAATATACGAGGGCAAAGAGAAAAGTCACAAAGAGCATTGACCCGCTACTCCCTATCCAGGGGTCACCGAGCTTATACGCGATGGACAAGCCCGATGAACTGTACGTGTAAACTTCCGTCAACGAAAAAGCATTATTCAGGAAAGCCCGGGTGAGCCTGAGGTATGAGGCTACTATTAGCACACAAGCTATGGTTGATGCGAAAAATGCGAGTTCAAATTTCTTCTTCTCTTCCGGCTTAGCATTCGCCTTTGCCTTTAACAACAGGATAAAGTCAAGAACCAGCAAGATGCAAGCGAAGCCCAAGAAAATTTCCCCTGTTTCCATTTTTCACTCCCATAATATAACTCTTATATCACTTGCTAATGTGCTACCTTTTTCATCCACCGCTTTCACAATCACCTTTACCATATCACCTTGTTTCGGTGTGGCACCCTTGCGGAAGCCGATTACAAAATCGTAGGTGCCATTCCCATGATAATCCTCTGCCGCCCAATAGCTGACTTTTGCATTGTTTATTATCGCCATTGCATCCACGCTCGGAAAAGCCGCAGTAGAACTACCCCTCGGACTCTTCAGCGGATTCACCGCATCTTGTTCCACGGTGACGATCTTTACTGTTGCGCTGCCATCAGTTACAGTAACCTCGGCTTTGACTTCTATAATTGGCACTACTCCCATGCTCAAAATCGAAATCGTAAGGAGACCTATGAAAATTACAATGATAATAAGTGCTAAAATATTACCTTTCTTCATCGCTTCTCCCCTATTTGAATATATGTTCTATCAGTGCTTTCAATATATTAGAGATTGTGGGATAAGTCGTCTCTTCAGGTTTTTTCTCCGCAGGCACACCCTCTTTTATTTGATACCCTTCTGCCTTATATTGTATTCCAAACGAGCCATGACAGGCAACACACAAATTGCCTGTTTTGTTGCCATGAACGAAATGAGCGTCGCCGCGATGGCAGAAATCGCAATTATCGGTTTCCGGAATTGCTATGCTCAACCTTTCACCATGACATGTCTGGCAATCAACATCCTCGTGGACACGATGGAGTTCATCACAGGCAATCGCCTGGGTGCTTACCATTCCTGTTCCTATATGACAATCAATACAGACCATAACGCCATGTGCGTTCTTCCTGATTTTTTCGTTGTCTATCTTCCCACCGGAGGTATATGTTTCCCGATGACACTCACAGGACCCAAACTTTGCACGCAATGCACCTTCGGAAAGAAGCGAAACGTGACACTGAATGCATTCGGGTGCGGGATGCCATCCACCACCCAGGAATCCTGCGGTATTCGGTGGAATTACCTCACTATCGCTATCTCTTTCGCATATACCGATAGATACGGCTACGATGAGAATCACAATGACGAACAATGCAAATAGTTTGAGTTCTACCATCTTTATATAATATAAGTATATCTATTTATAAACAAAAAGAAGGGTGAAATGAAAGGGATAATTGCGGTTCTGATGGCACTTATATTTGTTGTATCAATCATGCCGGTCGGAGTTGAAGGAATCCGCATTTCCAGTATTGATGACGCATATATAGGCGAAGAGGTAACGATTTCTGGTGCTGTCGTAACCATTTCCAGTAGCGTTGAGACCTTTAATGTCCATACTTATGAGCCGGGGGACACAAGCATCCTGAGGATAGATGATGGCTCAGGCACAATATTGGTCTGTAGCGACAAAAGGCTTCTCTCCTTCCAGGTGGATGAACGGCTGATGGTAAGTGGAATATATGCCGGTGGGGGTATAATTTATGCAGATAAATTGAGTCTTTATGTGGAGCATGGCTACAAGGATATATCCGTTGCGGAGCTGAAAGGCTTCCCGGAGTATTATTATGACCATTCTGTGCGTGTAAAAGGGAAAGTAAAACGAATAGAACTCACGCTTGGAAAAACGAAATTGAAGGTTGAAGATGATACAGGAACGATAGATGTGGAATATGGTGGTGAAATAGAGGATATAAAAATAAACGAGGAAGTCATTGTCGAGGGTAAATTTTACAGGAATAGGATATACGCAGTTGCGGTAGAGCCAAAGTATAAGAAAACCGTTCAGTCGAGTCCTGAGCAATCCAGGACACTCTCGACTGGTCCTTCAAGTCCAGAGCCGAGTCCAGAAACTCCTGCTCCTGCACCTGCACTAACACTAACACCAACGCCAACGCCAACCCCCACTGCCACCCCTACACCAACACCAACGTCCGCATCTGCTGCGAATACCGGGTTATCACCGCCTTCATACCTCTTATTAATTTTCGCATCTGTGATTGTGATAATAATTGTAACACTTAGTTCCATTAAGATGAAGCGTTTTGAGGTCAAGTGGGGATTCCCAAAAACTATTTGCAAGAAGATAGCAGGAAAAGCAAGCTGTTATTGGAGCAAAAAAAAAAATCAGCAGATAGCAAACGATGCTGGCTATGTGGAAATTATAAACTCCGAAAATATAACGGTAGGAGATTCAACATTAACGGATAATGGAGAAGGTGTGTTCTCTGCCTATACAAGTAATTCACGGATAGAAAATGTCAATGTATCTGTATCGAACAGCTACTATGGCTTCGACCTGCACAGGTCGAGCAATGGCATCTTAATCAACAATACCGCAAAATCGAGTAACAGGAACGGCATCCGCATGGATTATTCAAGCAAAAACCTTACCTTAACCGACAACGTGTCGAACAAAACATTTTATACATAAATTTAAATAATAGGGAGAAGAGGGTGAAAAAATGGATAAAAATAGAATAATATCAGCTATTATGGTTGTATTCGCAGTTTTGATTTCAATGGTTGTCCTGTTTGGTGTTGCGAATGCAGGCGTAGGCGTAAGCCCTGACGTTGGGCGGAAAGTTTATAATAATGGCACTGCGATCATCGGTGAGACAAATCTGTCTTTTGCTATTAATGCCAGTGTTAGTCCAATACCCATAGGTAAAATAGAGGCGACCTGGGAGGGTGGGCCCATCCTATCTTTTGAAGGACCCTTTGATTCTCGCTATGCACAGCAGTATGAAGGGCTGGTTGCAGGAAAATATAAAATAGTGAAAGACGGGGAAACCAAAATGTATGTCTATTTCGAACTACCAAGTTTGGTTATCAATAAAATTATTGTAAGAGGAAAAGAATCTACAAAAGTGGTAAAAGGGGAAAATATAACCTTTAATGCAACCACAAACCTGTATCATATTAATAACTTAACCAATATCACCTATAAATTCGTCAATCCAAGAGGTGTGCCTATACTAATTGAAGACGTTCCTCTTGTTAATGGAACCAACACAACAACAATAAATACCGCCCAACTGGACACTGGTGGATATACGATCAGCATAAAAAGTGACCCTGATACGAATAACGGGCTTGAGACAGAAGGTCCCTCAAAATCATTCAGCATAGAGAAGAGAAGCATTACCATAGAAGCGGATGTAAAAAAGCAAGCTGTTAATAAGGATATAATCTTCGATATTTCTACTACTTATGGATTCACGAATTTTAGCCTGAATGTGACAAGAGGTGCTGATACAAATGTAGAGTTTGCGGAGTTTAAATTTGAGCAAGGAGTTATAAAAAGGCAAAGTCTTGGGCACAGTATTTCAGAAAAAACAGATGAGGATGGTAATTATAAGGCGATAGCATATTTCACAAAGCCTGGCGTCTATGAAATCACAGCAAACGACACTGATGCTACTGATGCTGATATCAAAGCAACGGAGACCGTGGAAATAGAGGAGTTCTCGGCGACAGTCAACGTTGAGAAAACGAATTATTATGCAGGTGAGCACATTAATATTACGGGTTCAGCAAATGCGGGTGATAACATAACGATTAAAGCTGCTGATGAAGTAATCAAGAGTGACGTGCCAATTGGAGATTTTAGTTACACATGGGGGACAGCCGGGAAACAACCGGGCTCGTATGAGATAGGGATATGGGTATTGCCGTTCTCAGACCCTGATAGTGACCTGCCGGATGCATCTGTGACCATATTCCTGATGCGAGGTGGGTTGAGTGCAACGCTGAGCACAGAGGTTATTGCGCTCGGTGATGAGTTTGAGATAGAAGGCGTTGTTTCTGGCATGGACAGGGTGGACATCCTGACAATCGGTCCGAAGGGTGGGGGTGGCGATGGATTCGACCCCACGGATATTTCTACGCAGACTAACGGCTCGTTAATCGCTACGGGCATCACACACACATTTTGTTCTGTATTCCAGGAAGGTGAGTTCAAAGAAAAAATAAGCGTGAGAAAGGGTGCCGACACCGGGACGTATTTGATAGTGGTGCTCAGTTATGGAAGAGACGAGGGATGGGGAATGTCAGGCAGTGATGACCTTATTAATGTTATAACTTATGACTATACCAGCCTGCTTTCCATAAAGACGCAGGAACAAATCTTAGCGATATTAAAAGATAGAACGATTAATGCGGCGGGCAGCGACGACCTGTTATCCATAAATACGATAAAGGTGGAGAATCCGAAGGTAGAACTTGACGATATAGAAGATGTGCTGCTCGGCGGTAATATCGTGGTCACTGGTTATACGAATAGAAGAGAGGATTCTGCCATTATAATCACGGTTGAAGGACCGGTGGAATTGAAGCCGAAGCTCGCTTTCGTGGAGAAAGATGGCACTTTTAACGTCTCGTTCAGCACGGTTTCCGCAAAAATAGGCGAATATACGGTGACCGCGGACGATGGAAAAGGATACTTTGATACGAAAACGGTGAACGTTATCACGGCGGCAACGCCACAGCTCAGCGTCGTGAACTCAAGTCACTCTCCTGCACCTACAACCGGCGCTTCGTCTCAATCGCAGGATGTAAACGAGGGTGGTGCGAGTGCTGGTTCTACGCTGTTGTCAAGGCTGCAGGCAGAGGCGAAGAAACAGCCGGGATTTGAGGCAATATTTGCTATTATCGGGCTGCTGGCGGTAGTGGTTTGGTTAAGGTTAAGGTTAAAGAAACGAAGGAACTAACGGGGAAAAATGAGTGGCTGGAAAAGGAGAGGATTTGCAATTGCCTTCTTATTGTTGTTATTATATTTTTCAGCAATTACGGCAGCAAGTGCAGTAAGTGCAGTGGTGGTTTCAGATGTCAAAGGTTTGAGTGATTACGTGCCTCGAAGTCATAGTTTCACGCATGACGGCACGCTGAAGGTGTACGTGGAGATGCAAGATGTAAATCATGTTGGATTTGTATCCGTTGATTTCTTTTTTATCATAGAAGACGCAAAGGGGCACGTGGTCGCGACTGACACCATGAAAGTGGAACGCACGAATTATCGTGCTTGGAATGATTATGTGGTATATACAAAAGCAATCCCGGATTGGTGGCTGTATGGCAAATACAAACTCGGTATATATGCATACGACCGCGTGGACGATGTGAAGACGAGGGAGGCATTGCAAAAAATAGAAGGCGACAGGAGCTCTCCTGAGAACCTGATAGAGGGTGGAGAGTTCGAGTTGGGTGACGTTGTAACAAAATCTCTTTCCGATTCGAGGAAGGAAAAAACGAGCATAATATTTTTCGTGCACCCGGAAGAAATAATAGAAATAGAGAAACCGCCAGAGATAATAAGACCACCAAAACCAGAAGAGGTAAAACGACCGGTTTTTACGGTGACTGACGTCAGTATAGATAAATTTAAAGTAAAGCCTGGTGAAACCGTATCAATATCGGTGACCGTAAAAAACACAGGAATAGAGGGAACGGAAAAGGTTACTTTACTCATAAACAATGAAAAAGAAGCTGAGGAATCAGTTACCCTGGGCTTCATGGAATCAAAGACGCTTATTTTTCATGTGACGAAGGACACGCCGGGCACTTACAAGGTTACTATTCCCGGCACGGACATAGTAAGATTATTTTTCGTTGAAGAAAGCCAGAGCCAAGGACAAGGAGAAGAAGGAACAGGGAATTCCACGTCCTCATCCACATTATCTGAAGCAGGGGCATCACAGGGGGGCTCAGGTTTACCGATTCACGTTTTCGGTTTTGGCATTGGCATCGCTTTTATTGCAATACTCGCAATCGTAATAACCCTGCTTCGCTTCCACTTCTACGGTAGTTAGTTACCCTACTCTTGCCTTGCGCCCTCTTTTCACGACACAACGATCGTAAAATAAAACCTCTTAAGGGGGAAAGAGGAGGTGAGAAAGATAAAAAAAGAGGGGTAGGGCTGTTTTACTTCAGCCCGTGTATCTCAGATATCTCTCCAGTATGACAGACCGTGCAGTCTCTGCCTCTTTCCAGGTGTATCTCTACAAGGCGTCCCTCACTTGGTTCCAGCGGATTAGGAACTGCGTGGCAGACTTCGCAAGTCGTGTATATCCCCGTCTTTGGAATTATTAGTTCCCCTTCTACAATATGACATTGTCTGCATGTCACCTCAGGAGGATGAACGGTGTGCACGGTAGCATCTGGACCACCGTACTTCTCCGCGCCGTGACAGAGACCAATCGCTGAACCAAGACACGATTTTCCTCCTTCTACGTGAGCAGTCAACTCAGCAGTCGCCTCCCTCTTGTGGCACATGTCACAGCCTACTACCGCTGCTACCGCAGGTGTTGCCGTAGGCAAGGGCGTAGGCGTCACTTCAGGTGTGGGCGTTACCTCAGGCGTAGGCGTCACTTCAGGCACAGGTTCCTCTACACAGCCAGCTATTACCCCTATTACCACTACCGCAGCTATGACTGCGACAACTAATTTTTTGTTCATCATTTCATCATATTTGTATAGCCAAGCATCCCTTTAAAAGGTTTTCGATTTTTTTCTGTTACAAAATTTACCTCTGTTTATTTCATTTTAATATATTTACTGAGGTCGAGGTTGAAAGGTAATGTCCCTTTTGTCTCATATACCGCCCATGCAAAGTATAAAAAGGCGTATAAAACGAGAAAGGCATAAAAAAGGGCAATCGCAGTGTTTATCTCTAAGAAGGCATCGAGAATCATAAAGCCAACAGGGACCAGAAGGATAGGGACAAAGACCATCACCCATGCAGCAGAGTTATCAAAGAGTTTGAATTCAGATGATATGAGCAACCACCAAAGCACGTAAAAAACCAATGTAGCAAAATGAGAGGGTCCGGGAGGCGTGGAAATCATAAACAAGAAACCCGACATCGTAATGATGGTTAAAAATATGGATTTCACCACGAACATCATAGAAGTTCCGGGAGCAATTGCTTTTTCTACTTCTACCCGTGGGTTTTTTTCCGTTTTCACCTGCTCGTCTATTACCGTTTGAACCTTACGGTCAATTCTATTTAAGCGACTCTCTAAATCCTCCATTTCCACGTGTGTCTCTGCTACTTTTCTCAGCACCGGCTCCAATCTCGTATATATCCCCTCGTCAAACGCGGAACTCACCAAACTTTCGTAATACACCGATTTCTTATACATGCGAATGGAAAAATAACCTAAAAAGATGCTAATTCCTAAGACTATTAAATCAATCAGTATGCCGTATAAATCAAATTTTAAAATCGTGTCCACTATTAATGAATAGAGGGAGATGCAGAGTAGAATTATTGCCGTTAGTAAAGCAAAAGCCAAGCCTATTTTTTCCGTGACCGGCATAGTGGTTCTGGTCTCCGGTGTGTTTGTCATTTTATTGTTAAATAAATGTTGAAACGAATATTTATAAATATCGTTGTCGTTTTGCATGTCTGGCTTTGGAGAACCAGCTCTCTTGCATGCTACGCATGTCTCACCATGAAGAAAGGTTGTGGAAGAAGAATGAAAAATTACGAACGAGTTACCTTCCCAGATGGCTCTGATTCGATGTTTATAGTTATCCCGTAGTTCCAGTGGCACTTACCACACTGAGAATAACCTTTATTGCCATGACACGTACCACTACCAGTACCACAGCTACCAGATGCATGTCCGAGATGTTCCGCCGTTTCATGGCAGCCCATGCATGTGTCGCCGTGAAAAGTCAGCGCTTTAGTTTCTGTCTCATTCATCAAATTACTATGACCAACCTGATTGCCCCAATAGCCACTATACTTAATTACGTTATATGGGTCTTTCGTTTTATTGTGACCATGACACGTAAGACAAGAAACTTTTTCAGCACAGTGCACTTCACTACGGTTTGTTGGGATATCCCCATACGGCGAAATAGGAGTGTAGAAATGACACTGCTTGCAGTATGTGGTGTTCACCTTTGTCGCTCTGGGAAGGGATCCGTTGTGGTGGTATCTCGTATGCCCCCAATAATTATTTGTCCGCCAGTCATGGTCCTCAGCCATCTTACCCCCCCACACATCACTGTAATCTATTTCAATAGGTGAATGAGTAAGATTATCATAAGGATCGCCATCTGTGCCATTCACAAGCGCCTCATATATATTCTTATGACATGCAATGCAGTCAATCTTTTCCTTCTGGATAAATACGTGCTTACCGTTAGCAGGAGGTAGGTCATGAGTTACACTTACATTATACGGTCTCGTGTCATAATCATACTTAAAATTAGTTAAGTTCCACGAATTTGTCTTTGTGTAACTTATGTTCTTGAAATAAGTATAGTTTATTTTCAATGAATAATTTGTATGACAGGCTATACACGCCTCATTCTCTCCTACCATCATATCAAAATCCGAAGAAGATTGTTTTACAAATTGTTTGTGTGCAGAGTAATTGCTTCCATAATCGTCCAAATTAAAAGCTCGAGCTGGTTTGGCGAATCCACTTTTACCATGACAGTCAAGGCAGCGAGGCGTGTATGCAGCATGGGCTTGATTTCCCTCGTAGATATACGGAGGAGTTGTGTTATGCGTAGCAAAAACAATACCTGTTCCAGTGAATCGGTGGCAGTCTGTGCAGTTAAAACTCGAATGATTTACAGATTCGTTGAGCTCAGCCTGAATACTGCTATGACAGTCTCTACAATCTATGTCAAAGGGGTCAGGGGAAGTAATATCGGTTATCTGATGCGAGCCGTGAAAAAGCGTTACTACATTTATGCTGCTTACGAACACGAGTATAAAAGCCAGCGTAGCAAAGAGCGCAATAACTTTTCCTTTCATTTTTTTCACTTCTCCTCCGTGTAGTTCGTGTAGTCGCTCGGAGTGATGCTTGTAATATTCCAGTAAGATTCCGTCTCTATATAGGAGTTGTTTACTACGATTGTCGCTTCCGTGGTCACATTGAAGTTGATTTTAACGTTGGTAGTAGTATGGCATGCGACACAGCTCTCAGTTTCTTTCTCAAGTATAGATGCGTTTTTAGACCCTAAAACAAAGCTAATATGCGATGCATTCGCTCCGGTGTCATCATCCAAGCCACTGACGAGCCCAAAACCACCTGCCGGTGACGCATTATATAAGTCTGCAACAGTATCGTTAAGATGGCAGTAACCACATCCGATGGTAGAGGCGGCATGAGCTTGTTGCCCTGGCGTATCGGTTGATGCATTTGCATACTTTATACTTTCATTTGCCCTGTGACATACAAAGCATTCTTCGCCGCTAATGTCCCTAATATCACTACCATCAAGAGACGAATGATTTGCACTTGCTTCAAGTTCTCCATATATATCGGCATGGCATTTAACGCATTTGCTTCCATAACCTCCGCTGAGGTCATACCACGTATGCTGTCCGGCGAACAATGATACTGCATACGGCAAGGCAACTATACCAAGGAATACAATAGCCATAATCGCAAACACCATCTTAAGATTGTTCATTTCAACGCCTTTTTCCCTCCCTCAATGTCAATATCACATAACCTATGATAGAAATAACGCAGAGCGCATAACCATACACGCGTATCATTGCAAATACGTTCTTCATGAACGAATATTCGAGACCATATTTACCATAACGCATTTCGCGTGTATCGAGTATGAAATAATTGCCCATGTCTTTTAGAACGACCGGTTTTTCTCCAACCTGCACCGCTTTACCCATGATTTCTCCTTCAGGCACTACCCAGGGGTCTGTTCTTCCTCTCGCATCTCCCATTGTTCTTACTCCGCTATCAGTTACGGCAACTACTCTGTGCGTGACGGGAAGCATATACTCCGGGCGTTCGAACATGATTATGTCGCCTTCTTTGGGCGTAGTAGCTATTTTCTGCATAGCAACGAGGTCACCTTTTTTGAACGTAGGTTGCATGCTATCCGAGGTAACAGCAGTGAAGAAAACGAGTTTAAAAAGAAGCACTAATATAACGATGAGGAACAGGGAAAAAGGGAGAGCTGAGCGGATAAAAGAGGGTTTGCCAACGCCGGAAAATGCTTTGTATTCGGTCATCTTTTCTTCCACGCGTTTCTTCTGCGAATGCTTGCGGTATCCTTTTTTAAACCGATTATACAATCGCAGTGGCGAGTCAGAACCCTTTACCGTGGTCAAATAGAGTATGAAAAAAATCGCAGCTATGAATACGCTAACTGCAATGGTCAATATTATTGCTGCTATAAAAGGTTGCATCGTCGTTAATTCCCGCTATATAAATAAAAAGGAGCTTATATTTTATAAATCTTTCTATTTCGGTAAGATTTTTTTTTCGCTTATGTCAAACGGACGGTTACTTGATACTGCATCTCAGAAACAAGCTTCGGAGAAATCATTTCCGACTTCAATAGACGTTCTTTCCACTCTGCGGGAAGTTTATCCCAGTTCGTCAAAAGCTTTTTACATTCTGGTGGAAGTTCATCCCAGTTCGCTAAAAGCTCTTTACATTCAGGCGGGAGCTTCTCCCACTCAGGTAGAAGTTCTTTCCACTCCTCGGGTATCTCATCCCACTCAGATAGAAGTTCTTCCCATTCAGGTGGAAGCTCTTCCCACTTCGATAGCACCTCTTTCCACTCAGGAGGAAGCTTTTTCCACGCCGATAGAACTTCCTCGCTCGTCATCGGAGTCTCTTTCCACTCTTCCTTTAAGAGCAACATAGCGTTTGGAAGTGCGAATAAGCCAACTGCAATAACCATAACCATGAACAAAGCCATCTTTTTGCTATTCATATTCATCTTCTGCGGTTATCTATCCATTGCTCTTCGCTCCTAAAATATGCTTATACTATAATATAGCATATAAATATATCGAAAGAACTTATAAAGTTCATATCCGGAATCGGAGGAAGAGGAAAGCGATGAGAAAGGGCATTATTTTGGGCGTCGGTATTGCAGTAATTTTCGTATCTCTTGTCGCGATTTTTTTCTTCACTATAGAAGGAGCACCGATTCTAAAAGTAAAGGCGGAAGTGGTAACAGGAGCAGATGGAAAACCGACGGTGAGAATAATAGATGTGGAACAAAGCGAGGTTCATCCATTAAAAGCCCCTAGGGGGCACAGCGCCGAATTATTCCCGAGTGTGGATGCGGTTGCGTTTCTCAATCTCCGGATGTCCTGCTACTGGACGTCAAAGAAATATCAGGGTGCGGGCACTTACGAATTTGTAATAGGGTTCTTAAAGGGTGTCAAGCCGAAGGAAGGAGATATGATAAGGGTATATGTAAAGGTCTGTGATGAGAGCGGGAAGACGTTAGCGAGTAACTACAGGGATATGATGTGGGAGTGACGTCCTTTTATAACCACAAGATTAAAAATATACCCCTAATTTTTCTTTTCCGTAAACGCTTTTCTTTTTGCCAAAAAGAAAAGGGTTTATGGGTAAACATTTTTATATTATTTCCCCATAAGAAATATTTATGGAAAGAGAAGTAATAGCGAGGTATCTTTTGGACTTTCAGGAGAGGGAACTGCCGGAGCTTATTTCGCGGGAATTGAAAATCAACCTTACTAAAGATGCTATTGTGAGTATTATCGGGTCGAGAAGAGCGGGCAAGACTTATTATTTCTATCAATTGATGAGCGCCATCGGGGATAAAACACGCATCCTTTACCTTGACTTCGAGTATCCAGAACTGGCGGATGTGAGATTCAAGGAAATAAAAGAGATTGTGAACATGCATGGCGAACTCTTTGGTAACGAACCCGAATATCTATTTTTTGACGAGATACAAAGTGTGGAGAACTGGGAGAAGCCAATAAGAAGCTTGTATGAGCTCAAGCGCTTTTATATCTTCATAACGGGTTCTTCTTCCAGATTCCTATCGAAAGAAATAGCCACAACGCTGCGCGGAAGAACAATAAGTTATACTATTTTCCCCTTCTCGTTCAGGGAATATTTGAAAGCGGAAGGATTTGAAAAGAGCAACGGAAAAGGAAAATACCGCAGTTCCTCAGAAGAGAGTAAGATAAAGCATTTCGTGCGCGAATACACTCGATTTGGAGGACTGCCACAAGTGGTGCTGAATAAAGAAGAAGAATTCAGGAAAAGGTTTTTCGGCGAATATCTGGACCTTGTAGTTTACAGGGATATAATAGAGCGGTATGGAGTAAAGAATTTGAGCATCGTGAGGACGATGATGAAATTTTTGATAAGCAGTTTTGCAAAAGAATTTTCAATTCACAAGTTTTACAATAGCTTGAAGTCGCAGAATATAAAGGTGAGTAAAAAGACGCTTTATAATTATTTCGCTTAATTCAAGTCTGTTACGATATTAACGACCTTAGCACGAGGGAGCGGGAATTGAAATCGTTGATAAAAGCGTCAAAAGAATTGAAAAGCGAAGATTTGCTCGTAATCACGTGGGATTACGAAGCGGAGGAACCGTTTAAGGGCAAAAGGATAAGGTTTACACCGCTATGGAAGTGGTTGCTTCTGTAAACGACAAAATTTTGCATACTTCTTTACCGCAGAGCCCGCAGAGAACACAGAGACTCAGAAAAACCATTTATCGCCTCTCAGCGCTCTCCGTGAGCTCGGCGGTAAACTTCACCAACATACCATTCTGTATAATCTCCTTCTATTTATATTTTTAATGGTATAAAGTCTTTTAAGAGCGATGAGTGACGCAGTTAACAAAATATGGAATAGCCTAAAAACGATACTATGGCGTAGGCATGCAAGGATAGAAGCAGAGAAAGATAATATTAGCGAATCAGGTTTAGAAGATGCTCTTAGGAGGAGTTTCACATTAGTGGAGCATTATCCTGAAGATGCACGTGGAGAGAGTGCATTGGTTTTAACTTTTGTTGAAGGAAAGCCAGTGCACGTTGTCTTATCATCAAGAGAAGATTTATGTTATTTGATAACAGTATATATACCAAGGGAAGAAAAATGGAACAAGGCATTTACAAGGAGGAAGAAAAAAGAAGAATGAATTATAAATGCAGATGTGGTGGTGAGCTCAGACTTGATTTTAGAGATGAGCTTACAGGAGGAATTCTGATTAAAGAAGTGCCAATCATGGTTTGCACGAAGTGCGGTGAGGAGTGGTATCCGCCGGGGATTCCGAGAATGATTGAAGGAATTAGAGAAGCGGTGAAGAGAACAGGGCAGGTCAAGATTTTTGAAAATTTGAAAATAACCGGTGAGAAGCGTTAAAATATAAAAAGATTTGAAATTCGTATCTGTTTAGCTTCTCTTATACCCACAAGATTACACATAAGCCCTTTCAGGGCTTGCGGGGACATGGGGCAGAGCCCCATAATTCTCACGAGAATTGTGAAGATACAAGAAGTCAGAGAACAAAGGTCAGAATTCTGTTTTCTATTCTCTGATTTCTGGTCTTGTGTCTATCTCGTGAAATCTCGTGGTTTTTTATTTTGCACTTTGCATTTTGCACTTTGCATTTTGTTCTTCATGGCCACCCGCTCGTGCTTCCGCCACCGGTGCCATTTCCATACACCGTAACGTTGTAAGTGCCGTTAGCGGTTAAATCGCTCACGTTGAAGTGCGTTGGCGGAAACAAACCATCCTCGAATGATGCGTTGAATTCGAGACTGTATGCATGCGTCCACATTATCTTCACCGCAACATGCGTATGGCATGCGATACACGCTTCATTCGCATCCTCCATGTCCGGATTGCTTATTGCATTCATAACGAACGTTTTGTGCGCTGCCATTTCACCTGTGTCTGATGGATCCGTTGTCAGGTTAAATCCTCCTGCGGGTGGTATTTTAATGGTAATGATGCCTCCATTTTTGTATAAATGGCACTTGTAACAGTCCTCATTGTTGAAATATTTTGCATTACCATGAACTTCATCGATAGAAGGGGGGTATCCAGGTCCAAGACCATTGTCAGCGTGACATAATAAGCAATCACTCTCCTCATCATGACGACCCCAACTGTACACATCTGACTCATTCCCACTATGACAATACATACAAGCAACAGTGGAAGCGGCATGCGCCTCTTTTCCCGGTTCGGCTGCCGTGCCATCTCCAGAAGCATAAGTATAGGTTGCAAAACTCGCATTCTTATGCTCAATCGGAAACACCCGATGACAATACCCGCATTCAAACCGTCCATATCCCGTTTCTCCAGTGTGTGGACCTACGCCGGCGTTCATCTCCGCCTCTATATCAGCATGACACTTCTCGCAGGGAACATCGTTACCCTTCGCTCCTAAATCATACCACGTATGCTGTCCGCTGAAGAGCGAGACGGTGCTCGGCAGTGCGAATGTGCCGATGGCGACAACTGCAACCGCCAATAACATCATTCCTTTGCTATCCATCTATTACACCCACAAGCATTCGCTTAAATATTCCATTTATGAATATAAAAAACATTCGGCAATTTTAACAATATAAATTTTGCATACTTTTTTACCGCTGAGCCCGCAGAGAACACAGAGAGTCTATAAAACCATTTATCGCCTCTCAGCGCTCTCCATGATCTCGGCGGTAAACAAATACAATTTTCCATTTTCCATTTTTTATGTCCACCCGCTCGTGCTTCCCCCTCCGGTGCCATTACCATACACCATCACGTTGACAGTGCCGTTAACCTTCCAATCGCTAACGTTGAAGTGCGTTGGCGGCAGCTCAAACTCAGGTGTGCAGTTGAACTCAAGGCTGTATCTATGCGTCCAGTTTATCTTCACTGCTATATGCGTATGGCATGCGATACACGCTTCGTTTGCATCTTCCATGTCCGGGTTGCTTATCGCATTCATCACGAACGTTTTGTGTGCCGCCATTTCACCCGTGTCTGTCGCATCTGTCGTCAAATTGAAGCCACCCGCGGGCGGGACGTGATAAGCAGCTTGATGGATGTGTCCAGTAGTAGCAGCATGACACCGGTAGCAATCCTCATCACCTATGGGAGAAGGTGTATAATTTATATTTAGCTCATGAGCTATTAGCAGCTTTTTCTCAGGGTCCGGGTGATGGCATACTCCGCAATACTCAATCAAATCAATCCTGCCGGATTCATTTCCACTATGACAATACATGCAAGCAACGGTAGAAGCGGCATGTGCTTCTTTTCCCGGCTCTGCTCCTGTGCCATCCCCGGAAGCATAAGTATAAGTGTCAAAGCTCGTATTCTTATGCACAATCGGAAAAATCCGGTGACAATCCCCACACTCTAATCTTCCATATCCCGTTTCATTTGTATGCGGTCCTATTCCGCTTTCCATCTCCTCTGCAATATCCGCATGACACTTCTCACAGGGCACGTCATTCCACTCCCCACTTAAATCATACCACGTATGCTGTCCGCTGAACAGGGATACCGTATTCGGCAGTGCAAACGTGCCGATTGCGACAACTACAATCGCTAATAACGTCATTCCCCTATCGTTCATTTTTCAGGTTTCAGATTTGAGGTTTGAAGTGTTAGAAAAAGAATACCCGTTGATGCCTTGTATCTTGCATCCTGCATCTCACCTCACACATTTTGCATTTTTCACGTCCACCCGCTCGTGCTTCCGCCACCGGTGCCATTACCATAAACCATCACGTTGACAGTGCCGTTAACCTTCCAATCGCTAACATTGAAGTGCGTTGGCGGATACACGCCTTCTTCGCATAATGCAGTGAATTCGAGACTGTATGCATGCGTCCAGTTTATCTTGACTGCTATATGCGTATGACATGCGATACACGCTTCGTTTGCATCTTCCATGTCCGGGTTGCTTATCGCATTCATCACGAACGTTTTGTGTGCCGCCATTTCACCCGTGTCTGTCTCATTTGTCGTCAAATTGAAGCCACCCGCGGGCGGGACATGCTGATGGGAGGCAACAGTATGATGACATCGGTCACAATCCTCATGAGTTTTGTATCTGCCCTCATGACCTATGAACATACCCTCCGGCGACAGATGGCATGTGCACCCAGTCGTATCAAACGTGCCGGATTCATTTCCGCTATGACAATACATGCAAGCAACGGTAGAAGCGGCATGCGCCTCTACGCCCGGCTGAGCGCCAGTGCCATTCTCGGAAGCATAAGTATATGTTGCAAAGCTCGTATTCTTATGCACAATCGGAAAAACCCTGTGACAATCCCCGCACTCTAATCTTCCATGACCCGTTTCATTCATGTGCGGACCTATTCCAGATTCCATCTCCTCCGCAATATCCGCATGACACTTCTCACAGGGCACGTCATTCCCTTGCCCCGAAAGGTCATACCACGTATGCTGTCCGCTGAACAGCGATACCGTATTCGGCAGTGCAAAAGTACCGATTGCGACCACCGCAATCGCCAATAATGATATTCCTTTGCCGTTCATTCCTCAAACCTTAATTTTGTTCTGTTCAGGTTTGAGGTATTAGAGAAATAGAACTCTCACTTCTCACCTTTTGCACTTAATTTCCCTTCCTTTAAAAAAGAAAAAAAGAAGAAAAAAGGGGAAAAAATTAACCCCTTACAGGGATTTATGTTTTATGTTCCGTTTTCGTTCTGACTTTCTGGCTCTTGTGCTCGCTGTATTTCCGGTCATGGGAAGTGCGTGGTGTTAGCTGCTCCAGTTTCATTGCCGTACGAGTCAACGACGACAGTGCCGTTAGCCGTGTAGTTAGAAGTATCGAAGTGCGTTGGCGGTAACGACAAACTCTCATTGTAAGTTGCATTGAACTCCAAGCTGTATGCGTGCGTCCAAGTTATCTTCACTGGTATCTGCGTGTGACAGGCGATGCATGCTTCGTTCGCATCTTCCATTCTCGTATCATTTATCGCTCCCACAACGAAGCCTTGGTGAGCGGCATGCCCACCGAGAAGGGTCGTATTAGTGTAGTTGAACTTAAAGCCCGTGACTGGGTCTTTATTATCGGAAATATTTACATACGGGTCTGAAAATCCACCCGCCGGTGGCGCCGTGTAGGAAGCGTTAAATTCATGACAGGCCATGCAAGCGACTGTAGAAGCTGCATGCGCTTCTCTACCAGGTATTGACGCAGGTCCGGATCCGTTTGCGTATGCTATATTTCCTCTATTTGTATATACTACCCTATGACAGGCATAACAAGCATCATTTGGTTTGGTTATATTAGCATTGTCACTACTGTTTAGTCCACCGCCTAACTTAGCGTGAGCGCCTGTCTTCAAATACTCTTCGTATATATCGGCGTGACACTTTATACATGGCAGTTTTTCTCCAGTGCTTATATCATACCACGTATGCTGCCCGCTGAAGAGCGACACCGTGCTCGGAAGCGCGAAAGTGCCGATTGCAACCACTGCAATCGCCATCAGAACCATTTTATTTCCATTTCCATTCACTTTTTCTCCTTTTCACCTCCTATTTATTTTTTCTTTCTTCCACATACATACAAAAAAAATTACTATATAAAGGCTTTTCGGTTGTTTTCTATTTCTCTATACCTCGGTCATACATTCCCCATAGCCCTATAAAAGCTTTTCTATTTCTTTAAATTGAATTTCCATTGAAAATAGAGTCCTAATCTTTAAATATGCATTTATAATAGTTTCTTATTTCTATCGCACTATTGATACTTTTGTTTTGAATATTTGAAAATAAAATAAAAAGAATGGGTTAAAATTTTTTACCGTGAGTGGTTACCGTATAAGGTGTCTGAAAAGGGTGTTCGTCTATTTTTCGTGTCACCGCCCTCTATATGGTTACCGTATAAAGCATCTGAAAAGGGATGCCGCGTGGGGAAGAAGAAAGGTGAAGAAGATGAAGCCAGGATTCATGATGCAGGATGCAAGATACAGGATACAGGATACAGGAAGTCAAATGTATCCTTTCTCTAACACCTCAAACCTGACACCTATACAATCTGTGTAATCTCGTGGTTATAATTTTCGGAATGACTATAATACCTGACAACTAACCCCTTATTCTCTCTGCGAACTCAGCGTTCTCTGCGGTAAATTTGAAATGTGACAAAGTCAAGCTAAGATTTTATAAAACTTCTTCTTCACAAAAGATAAATTTATATATCCAAAGACAAATAAAAAATTATGAAAACCATTACAATTCGATTGCCGGAGTATCTGATAGAGGAACTCCCTGAAGAGGAATCGTCAATTTATGAAATCCTGAAATTGGGGTTGAAGCAGTTGAAGATAGAAAAAGCGATAGAGCGATATAAAAAAGGCGGCGTCTCGCTGGCAAAAGTCGCTGAATTAGCGGGTATTTCTATCCGGGAAATGATTCCTACTGCCTATGCCCACGGATTAGAACCCAAGTATGATAAATCACTCGTCGAATCCAAAATAAGTCCAGATAGGGCAATTAACCTATAGAAATGGCAAAAATAACGGCTGTTTCTGATTCTGGTCCCTTGATGGCTTTGGCAAAGCTTGGGGTTCTCTCTAAGGTGTTTTCGGTTTATCCCACGCTCACCATATCAGAAACCGTCTATCATGAGGTAGTAACCTCAGGCTTAGCTATTGGAGCCAAAGACGCAACAGAAGTAGATAAATTCTGTCGAAGCAAACAAATTGTAATCTTCCCTTCAGACGAAATAAAAGAAGTTTCACTGGATATGCTCTCTGAATTGCATCAAGGTGAATTAGAGACGATAAGAATAGCTTTACAACTTCCTGCCGAGTATCTCTTCATTGATGACCTTGATGCTCGTCAGATGGCAGATGCGAATCTTCAGAAGAGGTCACCCGCTACAACCATAAAAGGTACATTGGGCATTCTGGTCGAACTGTATCAAAAGAAGTTGATTTCTAAGTCTCAACTAAAAGAATATCTTGAAGAAATAAAGAGGCGCAGGGACGTCTGGATAAGCTCCAGACTTTGCCAGAAGTTGATAGAAGCATTGGAAGCTGGATTTTTATGATTGATTTGCGGTATTGTATAGCTGAAAAAACCACGAGATTTCACAAGATAGACACAATACCAGAAATCAGAGAATAGAAAACAGAATTCTGACTTCTGTTCTCTGACTTCTTGTATCTTTAAATTTTCTCGTGAAAATTATGTTGCCCCCATGTCCCCGCAAGCCCTGAAAGGGCTTATGTGTAATCTTGTGGTTATGATGTTCTTCTCTTTTTACGAAAAACCTCCACTCCTTCTTCCAATGCTCTTCTTATGAAGAAATTCCCTTCGCGCATCATCTTTTCCACCTCCTCCGCTGTATAAGGAAATACATCTACCCCTACCGGGAACCGAGAAGGCAAAAAGCGTGGTATCCTTTCTAAAAAAGACTCTTCTGACTCGCTCAGTATCACAAGCAAATCTATATCACTTCCCGGCACGCATTCACTCCGAACAAAGGAGCCGAAGAGGAGCACGCGCTCTACTTCAGGGTGTTTTTCCTCCATTTCTTTCAGATATCCCCTGAGCGATTCTTCCACTAACTTCTTATCGAAGTATCTTATCCTCACAGAATGCGATAATTTCTGCTGCATTTTTTGCCTGCCTTAGCCAATCTTCATCTCTTGTCACCATTTTCTACCCTCAATTCTTGCACAATTCTAAGACTTTATAAAACTTTTTCTCTCACTTCTCTCACCGTATCACTCATTTTCCCAATTATTCTCCTGTTTAAAATATCCCTCGCCGCTTCTTTGGGATAGAAACCGTATCTTACCGTCACTTCTCTTATTGCATCTATAACAACTTCTTTTCTCGATTTGAAAGCTTCGCTTTTTTGCATATCTTCCAATAATCTTTTTATTTCCTCAACCGTTTCCATATTTAACCTATTAACCCACCTTCTTAATATTTATATCATCTAAACAAATACCTTTATTTTATATAAGTGAAGTTATTTAAATCACAGGAACAGATAGAAATTGTCAAGATAGGTGATATAGAAAATGGGAATAGTGAAAGGCACGTTAAAAGAAAATAAGGGCATTCATGGAGAGAGTTTCTCTCTGCGCGAAGAGATGGAAGTAGTAACACCAATGACGGAGAGAAAAGAACCTGACTTTGATGCGGACCCTTTTTTAGAAGTTGATAAGTGGGCTCCGGAAACGCCTGAAGAGACACCGACAGACCTCGCACATCAACATGACCAAAAGCTGATTTAATAAATTCGTATTTCATTCACTCCGGATACTTCATTTCGAGCTTCATCCGCTCCCACTTCTCATCAGAGATTCTGAACATCTTTTTCTGCGCCGATGAGTCCATTATTTCTCCAATCTGCAGCGCCACCACTACCATGACAAGCACCGCCCCGATTACAATCACCGGGTCTATCCATACCTGTCCGCTGGCCAAAAAGAAGTAGTTATTCATCGCTGCCACTGCTCCGCTTACGGCAAAAACCGATAAGAAACCGGCTGTCGTCCAGTTCATGGGCTCTCTTTTATAGAGCAGAAAAGGCGTGTATAGAATCAATGCTGCCGCAACTACCTTGAATACGATGAACCCGACACTTCCCTGCGTGAGAAAGAGCACCCTCATCAGTGGATTGAATTCCGCGCTTATGCCATACTTCTCTATCATGAGCACCGCGGTAAACGCATCGAGGAACCCGAAAGTCAGGACTCCCGTTACGAACAGTGCGGCATGCATATATTTCCAGCAAAACCTGAACATTTTAATGTTTTTTTCTCTTTTCATTTCATCCATCAGTCTAAGTGAGTTTCTGCTTCCAGAAGCCCATGACTTTCCCATTACAACCTTCGATTCAGTATTTACTACCTATATCAATATTTTCTCCCCCTTCCCCTTGATGATACGGCATAGAAATCCTCATGTAAACCATTTCTACGGTTTTTTTATCCTCTTCTTTTGGTTTTACAAAATAATCTCTCAATCTAAGATGTGCCGCTCCACGTCTGATTATATCTCGGATTGCAACGCTTCTGTTCCCATAATAACCATCTCTAACGAGCTCGTCTATGTTTTCGACCTCTTCTGCCGGTATTTGCACGTTTACCAGATTTTTACCGCTCATTTACTCCCTATTCCTTTATTTTGCTATTGATAATTTATTTCAAATCTCTTTATTTAAAACTGCTTAATACTTATAGAACCTTATCAATAGTTTCCAATAAATTTGGCTAACAATTGAAACTAAATTTCGCTATGTTGGGAAAAAAATTTGTAAAAGGTATATGGTGGGTCATAAATGGAAGAGGGAAAGGAAGTGAGTATCTGCTCAAAATTCAGTGGAATTTTGAACAGACAATGAAAAATGAAAAGTGCAAATACCTTTTTATATGAAACAGACTGAAATAACAAAAATGAGTAAAAAGCACGTGCCTCGGCTAATCTCATGGAACATGACCTTCGCGTGTAATTTGGAGTGCCCGCATTGTTACATTGATGCGAGTGAAAGAGCTGGGAAAGGAGAGTTAAGCACAGACGAGGGTAAGATGCTCATAGACCAGATAGCAGAGGTAAGCAAACCTATTCTCATACTAAGCGGTGGCGAACCACTGCTCCGCGATGACATTTTTGAACTCGCACGGTATGGAACAGAAAAGGGCTTGACTGTGGCAATGGGCACCAATGGAACGCTCATAACTGATTCCGTTGCGAGGGAACTCAAATCCAGTGGTGTAAAAGCAGTTGCCGTCAGCCTCGATTCGTGCATACAAGAGCGGCATGATGAGTTTCGCGGCGTGAAAGGTTCGTGGAGAGGTGCATTAGAGGGAATTGACGCTTGTATAAGAAACGATATAAACGTTCAGGTCAACACTACCGTGACGCAACAGAACTACGATGAAATTGATAACATAATGGCTTTAGCCGAAAAACATGGTGCAACCGCATTTCACCTCTTCTTTCTCGTGCCTACTGGCAGAGGTGTAAAAATAGAGGATATATCTGCGGAGATGTATGAGCAGATGATTGAAGGCGTGCTTGGAAGAATAGCAACTGCTAAATATAACCTTAATGTTAGACCTGTATGCGCGCCACAATTTATGCGAATCGCATCGCAAAAAGGATTAGACTTGAAAAAATGGACTCGTGGGTGCATTGCCGGACTCACTTATTGTCGTATATATCCAACAGGAGAAGTCACTCCTTGCCCCTATCTCCCTATAAAACTTGGTAACATTCGAGAAACGCAATTCGAGAAAATATGGCTTGATTCGCCCATATTTAAAGCGCTTCGGCACTTCGACAACTTGAAGGGTAAGTGCGGTGTCTGTGAATACCATGATGTCTGTGGTGGGTGTCGTGCACGAGCATACGGCTTGACGAGTTTCGTTGATGTCTGTGGTGGTCTGCACGAGCCAGGGGGATTAAAAGGCGACTATTTAGCTGAGGAGCCGTGGTGTCCATATATGCCAGTAGGAGGGAAAGAAAATCCTAAATCCTTCAAATTCAAAAATCAAAGCTTTTAAGTCTGCAAGATATGAGTAAATACAGAGGTAATAAAAATGGAGCCTGTCAAGCTGGATAAACTGGATAAAGAACTGTTACAATTACTGCAGGATGACTTTCCGGTGGAAAAGAGACCCTGGGCGGAGTTGGGAAAAAAGCTTGGAATCGCAGAGGAAGAGGTGTTATCACGCACCAAAAGGCTTTTATCTGATGGTGCCATCCGTAAAATCCGGTCTATTCTTGATGCTAAAAAATTAGGTTTATGTTCTTCTACTTTAATCGCTATGAAGGTGCCGGAGGAAAAAATGGAAAAGGTTGTCAGCATCGTTAATGAATACATGAGCGTTACCCACAACTATCGCCGTGAACATGATTATAATCTCTGGTTCACCATTACAACGTGCGGTGATAAAGATTTAAGAGACACGGTAGAGGAGATAAAAAGAAGAGCCGAAATCCCGGACTCCGACGTCTTAGACCTGCCCGACACTCGTTTATTTAAGATTGACGTTCGCTTCAAATTTACTGACGCGGATACAAGGAGGTGAAGCACATAGATATGGATGAGATAGACCAGGCTATTATACGCATAACGCAAGCCGGAATACCGCTGGTTAAGGAACCCTTCGAGGAAATTGCAAAGAAAATAGGGACAAGCGAGGATGAGGTGATTGCAAGGTTAAGGAAGTTGATAAGCAAGGGAATTGTCAAAAGACTTGGTATCTCGGTCAATCAGCGAAAAGTAGGCATTGTTGCGAACGCGGTAGTGGCGTGGAAGGTGCCAAAAAATCGTGTGGAGCGTGTTGGAACTATGCTGTCTTCTTATAAAGAGATAACTCACTGCTACGAGCGAATGACCATCCCCGGAAAGTGGGAGTGCAATTTGTTCACCGTTATTCATGGTTACAGCCGTGAATCCGTGGAAGAAATCGCTAAAAAACTGTCTGATGCTGTCGGAATCAATGAATATCTCGTGATGTTCAGTAATGAACAATTTAAGAGGACCAGCGCTATGCCGCCATACTAATGATAAATTCCAAATCCCAAGCACTAAATTTCAAACAAATTCAATAGTACCATATGACACCTAGTTACCCTTACCGTCTATATTCACCTCCTTTCTATTTAAATGAATACTTTCCGGG
>JAFNKG010000116.1 GCA_017883965.1 Candidatus Methanophagales archaeon
CACATAAAATTTATGAGTATTGTTTATTTCACGAGAGATAATCCCGCTCCGCTTAGAGGTATTGATATTTCTAATGCATTGCTGGAATTGCTTGCCGTTACGAGATGGGGCTCACTGGATTTTCTGATTGTTGATATGCCACCCGGCGTAGGAGATGCAACGATGGATGTAATAAGGTGGTTGAAAAGGGCAGAATTCCTGGTGATGACAACCCCTTCAAAAGTAGCATTGGAAACGGTGAAGAAGGTAATAAAAATGCTTACGGAGTTGAACGTGCCAATTATTGGTGTCATCGAAAACATGAAAATGGAGGGGTCTTCGTTGGTGCAAGCGGAGTTAAAAGAATTCGATGTGCCTATTTTGGGTGAGATAGGATTCGATATAAAAATTGAGGATTCGATAGGGGATGTGAACAAGTTATTAGAAAGCGATTTTGCAACGAGTATAAAAGAAATTGTTTTGAAAAAGTCGGGATTTGATCTGAAGACATAAATTATGGAATTTTATGTAATATCCTTCCTCATCTTACATTTTTCAATTGGCATTTTGCACTTTACTTTGCAATTACGCAGTTAACATATCCTCGGCACTGGGTCACCGATTGGGGTCTCCACAATCCTCCTGCCACCAACTCGTGTCTTCATCACCACTCCTTCTATCTCTTTCGTCACAGAACCAATTATCTCTGCATCTTTTCCCTTTTCTGTTTCTTTCAGCGCATCAAGCACATCTTCTGCTTTTTCTTTCACCACGCCCATAACCACCTTTCCTTCATTTCCTACTTCTAAAGGGTCTATCCCTAACATCTCACAAGCATTTCGAACAGATTCTCTTATCGGTATCCTTTCCTCTTCTATCAGGATGCCAACTTTCGATTTATCACTGAATTCATTAAGTGAATTTGCCAGTCCACCTCTCGTAGGATCTTTCATCGCAACCACGCCGCCAACCTCCAATATCTTATGAACAAGCTTGTTTAAAGGTCTTATATCGGATTTTAATTCTGTATCAAACCCAAATCCTTCCCTGAACGAGAGCAAGGCTACACCATGGTCACCGATGTAACCAGAAACGATTATTTTATCACCATCTCTGAGATTAGAATCCAGTAACCAATTCCCATCTAATTCCCTGTATCTCCTCACTTCCTCAAAATTCTTATCCAGAACTTTTGTTCGCTTCCCTATTGCTGATGTATTCACCACTATCTTCTCCACTGCACCGTTCTCAACGACTTTTGTATCACCTGTGACTACTGGAACCTCAGCTTCCTCACAAGTCTTCCTCATACTATCCAAAATCCGTTCAAATTCGCTGAACGAAAATCCCTCTTCTATTACAAATGCCGCAGATAAGCACAGAGGTTCTGCACCCATAACCGCTATGTCGTTAACCGTGCCTGCGATTGCCAGGGTTCCAATATCCCCACCCGGGAAAAATAGTGGTTTCACCGTATGCGAGTCGGTAGTGAAAACCACGTTGTCAACGACAGCAGAATCATCCATTGCTTTCAAAGGTACTTGTACTTCTATCTTTACCCTATCGTTATCTCTTCCACCACTGAAATTAAAATTTAAATATCTTAGCACGAGTTTAAGCAACTCTCGCATCCCTTCGCCGCCTGCACCGTGCTCCATCTTTATACCGCCTTTGTCTTTCATCACCATTTACGAAAACCTCCACCCTATTCACCTTTTATATCTTATAATTTATTTTGATGAGATTCATAGTCATAGATGTATAAACTATCGGTAGGATTCGTTGATGAGCTATGAGTTCGAAAAAAGAAATAATCTTCATCACCACGAACAAGAACAAAGTAAAAGAGATAAAAGATTTAGCTGACTCAGAAGCGAAGGACATAACGATCGTGCATCTCGAATATGACTATCCTGAGTTACAGCTTGAAGAAATAGAAGGGGTAGCAAAAGAAAGTGTGAATTATATAAAGAAGAAGGTAGCGATAAAAAAACCCTTCTTCATAGAAGACTCCGGGTTGTTTATTCACGCTTTAAATGGCTTCCCATTCCTTTATTCGCACTTTTGTCTCTTTCTCACCGAGACACCTGTTATAAGTATTGATAAAACACAACAAAAATAAAAAACAAAACATCGTAATATTATGGATAGTGGATGAAAGATGTTCAGATATCGAAACGAGGGATTAGCAAAACAAACATTGGAAAAGTTGAAAGACTTGAATCTCAATTTACGATTGATGCACGTTTGCGGCACACATCAAGATACTTTGGTGAAGTTTGGTTTAAATTCGATGCTAAAAGAGGCTGGGATTGAGGTGAGACCTGGACCGGGATGTCCGGTTTGTGTGACTACACCGAAAGAAATAGAAGAAGCGATTAATTTAGCACG
>JAFNKG010000039.1:0-493 GCA_017883965.1 Candidatus Methanophagales archaeon
TACATATACACAACATTTTCCCTCGTCGCTTTAGAAATCTTTCGAGAAGAGCGAATCCCATCGATGGTACCCTGAATGAGGAGTTTCATCATAACCTTTGGATGATATGCGGGACTGCCGGGGCCATCATATCTTTTCTCAATCCTTTTAAAGTCTACACCTTCTACTACCTCATCTACGAGTCTACAAATGTGGTCTTCTTCGATTAGGTCTGCTATACTCGGGGGAAATAGCCAATTTTGGTTATGGAGTCTTTTTATGAATGCCATAAGGATTATATGGGGTTGAAAAGATATAAAAGTATTGGGGTGGGGTTTAATTGTGGAATTATGGGACAGCCTCTTTCATTCCGGGGTGGCATGGATGGGGCTGTTTTATATGCTCATGCTCGCTGAGTCTATCTATCAATTTATTATATTCTCAGCGAGTATGAGTCGAAAATGAAGCCCCCGAATTTAGAGGTTGTCTCACAATTCAAAATCACAACAAAAAG
>JAFNKG010000039.1:593-26769 GCA_017883965.1 Candidatus Methanophagales archaeon
AAGGGCAGATAGGGCTTTATAACCAAAAATAAGCATCCTGTTTTCGCAAAATATCTAATTATGGGACAAACTCTTTAGAGGTTGTCTCACAATTCAAAATCACAACAAAAAGAAGGGCAGATAGGGCTTTATAACCAAAAATAAGCATCCTGTTTTCGCAAAATATCTAATTATGGGACAAACTCTTTAATGCAGGGTGGTATGGTTAGGGCTTTTCATTGTCGCCGTATGCGACTTGAGGGGAGTGAGGAGAGTAAGCCCCCTTCTGTTTCGGCAGCATTTATCTTTGCGCCTTCTTAAGGCTTGCACCCACGAGGTTGGTCGTTCCATCCGTAACCATACGACCTCATCCTTACGAAATCATCGCTTTAGTATGGCACGGTATCATTTCTATACCAGAGCCAAGACTCTCGCCTTATGCCCTCTCGGCATTCGTGTTTTTGTGGTGGAGGGACTTTCCTCAGCCTTCTTACGAAGACCGGCAGCCGCCCTTCCTCTCTCCCCTGTAATATTGTTTATTCTATCACAATATATATTTTGTGAATTTTACACTTTGCAATTTTCATTTTTCATTGTCTGTTCAAAATTCCACCGATTTTTGAGCAGATACCAGTAGAGCAGTTCCACAAAGATTCACACTGCGCTTTCTACTATTATACCTTCCTCCATCTCTTCACCCTCATGTGTTCTCGCGGCTATTAAACATCCCCTTGCAACCGAATACAACGGCTCTTTAGCACGCTTTATGTTCGATATATCAATTTTGAGCTTTGCCTCTCTCAATTTCCGCTCGAACATCTTTAAAAAACCATCGGGCATGACGCTTCCTCCCGCGAGTGCAACCGGGAATTCCACTTTTGGCGGTGTAATCTCTGCAAGCTTCCTGTTCAGGTTCTTTATGACATACGTCATCAAAGCATCGTAATAAATGGATAGTGCGCCCTCAGAACTTCCAAGCTCAACCTCCAGACCCAATCGAAAGCCTCTTTCCTTTGTCGCACATACATGGTCCTTTGGCAGCCCTGTTGTAATCGAAACCTGCTCATCAATCCAATCTCCTCCTCTGCCTATACTGAATGACATCACGGGCGTGGCTAAATATGCGAGCGTAACATTTGTGAGACCTGCACCTACGCTTATCCCCAATCCCGTGAAGTCGTAATCCGAAAGCTCGGAATAAATCACGCCCAACCCCTCGTCAATCACATGCGTTTCGTATGTCATTCTCTTTGCCACTGCTTCCATTATCTTCTTGTGATACAGTGTGTTCATGTCTAAATCTATTGGGTCTGCTGGCGTTGAAATGCACAGTACCTCGCTTCGATTATTCGGCTCTCCTAAAACCCTCTCCACTATCAGCTTTATCATGGGTATCGCATCCTTCTCACTAGGACTTATTATACCAAATCTCATCGGTCTTCTTGCGTCTTTCCCGAATATGGTTGCGAATTTAAATGCTTCCTCTCCCAATACGAAAATCTTGCCGTCCTTCTCAATATAAAGCACTTTTGAACTATCTAACATCGTCTTAGTGAGGTCACTCGACTCAAGTTCCAGAAATGCATTCCTCTGCTGCGTGAAAATTACATCTTCTTCCTCTCTTTCCGAACAAATTATATTCATGGTCCCTATATCAAGACCTTTTGCCATTTTTCATATCACTATAATAAAAATGTTTAAATATGGTATTTAAAAGTTACGATAATGTGTTTTTTATTACAATTATTTAAAAAAAAAATTAAAGTTATGATGTTCATAACTTAAATATTTGTACTTATTACCCAACACAAAAAGGTTTTGATTTGAGGTTTGATTTACCTATTTCTCTTAACTCTGTTAAACGAAAAAATCTTTTTTACCTTGCCCTTAATTTTATCCTTTATCTCTCCAAATCGTCCCTTCTCAACTGCTTCACCTCTTAAAATCTCCCCCAGGTTCCTCGATATACTCTCAACCTCCTCAGAACCAAATCTCATCCTCTCTCCAGAGTTTATCGCCTTTCTCAAGCTTTTTGCCTCTTCTATATCATCCTTGACTCTGGTGGTATTACCACGTGTCTCACGAAAAACCTTCCCCAATCTCACTTCCCCTACACTCGGTTCTTTAAATTTTAATTCGCTTGTAGAAAGTTCTATGCTTTTCCTCGTTGCTTCTTCTATCTCTCGCTCTATCTCTTCATCGGTATATATTTTTGTTTTTTCTCCTTCTCCCTTCACCACAGCTTCAGACTTCCCCGCAATCATCCAGAGAATTGTGTTCGCGAATGCATTTCCCACCAGCATTAAAAATCCTGTGATGTAGAGAGCAAGAACATAGCTTATAATCGGATAATACCAGTTGTGCGGATAATTGGATGCGAAGATGTAAAGCGCAAGCAACGATATAATCGCACTCACACCCACAACACAATACCCGTATCGCGCCTGCCTCATCATCATATTTATACCCGTTAAAATCAGCGTGGCTCCAACGCCCATGGAAATAAGGGTAAGAAGAATTTTTGTCGGCTCAGAGCCATAATGTATCCTAAGAATCATAACAAATGCGGCTCCTGCAGCTAAGAGCGCAATGCCTACCACAAAAATCACTGAACCCACATAATAAACAAATGCACCTCGATGCAATACTCCAGGTGAGCTTGTATTATCATCCATTAGACAATAATTTTTATCTCTACTTATGAAGCTTAGTTCTTTTCCGGATTAGCGTAATAAGCAGGACAGGGACATAACCAAAAACTTAAAAGAATAGTAAAAGAGAAAAAAGTAGGAAAAAAATTTGCAAGTTTCACCGTCGGATAATCGGTATAATATCGCCGATTCCTCCTCTACCTGCACCTACTTCCTTTAGAGTTACATCCTCTTTCCTCTCTTCGTATATCCCGCCGAATATCCATTGTGGCTCTACGCCGGTCATTATTGCCGTTACCTTTGCCCTTCCATTGTAATCGTCCTTTATCCTCGCTCCCCATATCACATTTGCATGGTGGTCTAACTCGTATGTAAGCAACTCTACGATATCATTTGTCTCCTTCATCGTGAGGTCAGAGCCTCCAGTCACGTGTATAAGAGCACCTTTTGCCCCCCTATAATCCGCTTCCAACAGCGGATGACTGAGTGCATCTTCTACAACCGCCTCGGGCTTGTTCTCCGATTTTGACGTCTCACCCACGAGCATCACGGCAACACCACCGGTCCCCATCACCGCCTTGAGGTCTGCGAAGTCAAGATTAACCAAAGAAGGTTGTGTTATCGTCTCTGCTATACCCCGTATTGTGTCCGCAATCAACAGATCCATCGTCTTAAAAGCATCATTCACCGGAAGGTTCCCCGCATATTTTATCAACTTATCGTTTTCCAGCACTATAACCGTATCGGTAGTGTTTCTCAATTTTTCTATCCCCTCCGCAGCTCTTTTTCTTCTTATCCTCTCCGCTTCAAATGGAAACGAGACCATCGCTACCACGATTGCACCTGCTTCCTTCGCTACTTCAGCAACAACAGGCGAAGCCCCTGTGCCCGTTCCACCTCCCATTCCCGCGGTGAGGAACACGAAATTTTTTCCATCCAACAATTCCCGTAAATTCTCCCTGTCCAATTCCGCTGCTTTTCTCCCTACCTCTGGAGAACCCCCTGCTCCCAATCCACGGGTAAGCGATCTCCCTACCAACACCTTCTTTTCGCATCTTATCGAATCCAGGTGTAACTTGTCTGTGTTTATGGCTATCCTATCAACACCTTCTAGACCGCCTAAGATCTCCAATCTATTCATGGAATTGTTACCTGCTCCACCTACACCAACTATTGCTAGCTGTGGCACCCCGAACCAATCCTCTTCTTCTCCTTGTTCACTCATACTTATCTCCTCTGGATTGTATCCTAACACCTTTTCCATTTTTTCCGCCTTTTCTTCTTCTATCTTATTTTCCCACATTTTCGTAATTGTCTTCTTAGGAAGAAAGGGTTATATAAACTTTTCGATTGGGGTCAATAATATAAATAGTTTTTCAGAAAAGTTTTTAAAAAAGGAAAAATGAATGATGATATAAACTTTCGGAGAGAAGGAGAGAGTAAAAATGATTGATAAGTTCAATGAAAAGGCAAATGCATTAGCTAATGAATATTGGCGATTGAAGAAGATAACAGCCGACAAGACAGGTGAGAATAGGTTAGAAGAGATAGAAAAGCTATTGGAAAAGGGGATAGGGGGAAAGCTAATGGAACAATTGGATGCAGAAGCGAAGAAGCTGAGAAAAGAGAAGGAAGATAGAAGCAGTGCGTTTCTGAGTTTAGAGGATGTAAAAAAGGAAATAACAGAGATGACGGCGGACTTAGCCCCAAATCTCGACCTCTTTGGTGATAACTTCTTCCCCTACGATAGTGAACACGAGCCGATTTCTGAGAATTATTTCTCCGCTATTACCGACATCTTTTTTGACACGCCTTATCCAAGTATTCAATTCAAAGGAGCCACTTTCTCTAAGGATGGAATAGAAGTTCACCCTGAGGGGAATTCACCTTTGAAAGTCCTGGTGTATGTAATAATGATAATTCAGGAGACAGCGAAGAAGATGCTCTGCATAGAGAATAACATTGACAAGAGCTGTGAGCTACTTAAGCAAAATGAATACGCTTTTATTGCGTTAGGGACATTGATCAAGGAAGGGAAGAAGTTGGGGATAAATGAAATAAAAGAAATTTCTCATAGAGAAGATAAGGAATATAAAGAGCTGATGAGTGATACTTATGATAAAGAGCTGGTTAATAGTGTGGCGTATTTAGTGAGCGACGAATGGGAATATAACCTGGTGGAGGAATATAATGGTGAATATGAAGCGACAGACTTTGGCGAATGGGTATGGAGAATCTGTAATGCCGAAGCGAGCAAAGGGGAATGGGAAGGGAAGGGGAAGGGGAAAAGAAAAAATATTTCAAATTCGAGCTTAAATATTCATAGGGTAATAAAGTTTTTAAGAAGGTGAAGTAAATAAGAGAGAAGATATGTGGTGGAAAAAGAAAGGGAAAGAGGAAAAGGAAAAAGTAATTGCTTACTTAAGGTCGCGGTTATTCCCGTGGAATTTCATTTTGGAAGACGTTGAAGAGGATTCTATAAAACATTTTGTTCCGTATGCGATTCAGATGTGTGAGGGGAAGGGGATAGATAAAGGGGCAATAAGTGAAGAAGAAGTAAAAGAGGTGATTGCAAAGGAAGTAAGAGAAGCGGTGAATGATTATCTATTTGACCCCGAAGATAAAGATATGACAAAGATGCATGGTAAACTCGCACCTACTTATCCTTTTGCTTTTTCTCAATGCTTACTGCATGCGATTTTATATCGGCTTGGAATTGAGATGGGGGATGTGGTGGATGTAAAAGCGATTGGTGAATTATTGGGGCGGGATATAACAGAAATAAAAAGGAGAGAATTATTTATCAGGGACTTGATTTCGAGGAATGAAAATAAAGCGATGAAGATGTTTGGTAAATCTATTTTGGATAAAAAAATTATAACAGCAGGGGGAGATAGTATAGGAAGCGTGGGGGATATTGTTTTTGATGTTGGAACGGGACATGTGGAAGGATTAGTAGTAAATCACCAAAAAGGCGCGGGGTTGAAAAAAAGCCGGATACCCATGCACGACATGCGTTTAAATATGTATAGTAAGAACATTGTTTTGAAATATTCAAATTATGATAAAAAATGAAGAATATAGGAAACTTTATATAGTATGAAGCATACGGTTATAACACAGGTTATAAACATATTTTATAAACATGGTATCGGCAATAATAAATAAGGTAGAAAAAGGGGGGATAAAATGAGGATATTTGTGATAGGTTATGGACAAGCTGGTGGAAGAGTAGCGGAATCATTTGTAGAGTATGCTAAGAAGACCGGTCAGGATTTCGTGGTTCGTGCATTGGCTGTTAATACCGCAAGGTCAGATTTGATGGGACTGAAGATTATACCGATGGAAGACAGGTTGCTTGTAGGCGAGTCACTAACGAAGGGACATGGGATAGGAGCAGATAACGAATTAGGGGCGAAGGTTGCCACTGATGAAATTTATACGATACAAAGCGCAATAGACAAGCGGGGGACGCATCAGATTGACGCCTTTCTGATAATAGCGGGTTTAGGAGGAGGAACAGGTTCAGGAGGTGCTCCGGTGTTGGCAAGAAGGCTGAAGAAGTTATACGAGGAGCCGGTTTATGGACTTGGGATATTACCATCGGAGGACGAAGGGAGTTTATATTCTTTAAATGCTGCGAGAAGCTTGATGACTTTCGTGAACGAAGTGGACAATTTTTTTCTTTTCGATAACGATGCGTGGAAGAAAGGTGGAGAGAGCATAAAAGAGGCATTTGAGGACATAAATGAGGAGATAGTGAGGAGATTCGGGATTTTGTTTGGTGCTGGGGAAGCGAATGAAGTGGGGCAGATGGTGGTAGATGCGGCAGAGGTGATTAACACGCTTAAAGGAGGCGGAATATCAACGATTGGCTATGCCGCGGAAGAAATAGAGAGTGTAGGATTTTTAAAGAAGTTCTTTGGTAAGAAAGGGATTGTGGAGAAGCTGGATTCAGTTACAAGGATTACCGCATTGGTAAGGAGAGCAGTAGCGGGCAGATTAACGATTCCATGCGATGTCACAACAGCGGAAAAAGCATTGATAATCGCAGCGGGACCACCAAAGGAGCTAAGTAGAAAGGGTATAGAGAAGTCAAAGGTGCGAATCGAGGAGATGATAAGAGGAACAGAAGTAAGAGGTGGAGATTATCCACTCGTAAAGGGGGATCATGTAGCGACGGTTGTTCTGTTTTCAGGCGTATCGGATGTTCCAAGGATAAAAGAGCTACAAGAAATAGGTGCAGAAGCACAAGAGAGGATAAAAGAAGTATCAAGCGAGAAAGAGAAGGAATACCAGGAGTTAATGGATACAAACGAAACTATAAAGCCTTTGTTCTGAGATAAAAGGCGGAGTAAGGTGAAAGGTGATAACATTGAAAATTAGATATAGCTATATACTGGTTTTAATTGTCGTGGGAGCGTTTTTTTTGGCGCCCATAATGAGCGTAAGCGGGGTTGGTGCAGAAGAGCAATCGAACTTACGGGAATTTATGTATGTGGAGGTCGCGTCAGAGGATATATTCTATGAGAAAGTATATGGAACGGATATGGTAAAAAATGGCAGCAAAGTTTCTATTGAAATTGTCTTAACTGGCTTTAGCAAGGAAATAGAGGGGGATGAATCTGAACTATTTTTCCATTCCGATTTAGGGGTGCTACCTACCATAACTGTAGATGGCTCACCTAGGGAATACGAAACTTCTTTCGTTGTAAACCATGAGGAAGATGAAGAAGTAAGAGTAACGTTAGTGGGGGATGCACCGGAAGTGAATAAGCAGAAAGAGAATGTTACACTATTAGAGATAACGCATAAGATAAAGGAAGAATATCCGCTGATATGCATAAAAAGGAGTGTGTCATCGGAGATAATAAAAGACGCCGGTAAAGCGTGGTATGAAGCAAAAGAAGATATAGAAAAAGCGAGTGGGATAATTGCAAATGCGACGAAAGAGGGGATAAAGGTGGATGAAGCGGAATTGAACCTTAAACTGGCTAATGAGTGCCTGAATAATTCTATGGAGTGTTATAGCAGGGGTGAACCTGAAAAAGCATTGGAAGAAGCAAATCTGGCATCCGATTTTGCTAAGGTGGCGGAAGAAAAAGCAAGAACTGCAATGGGGCTTACGACGTATAAGACTTATACTATTCTCGTCGCAGTGGTAGTGATTGCAATTGTGGCATTTGTATTTTTAATTGGACAAAGGAGAAGGAGACGGGGAATATATTAAACTTCTTCTTTTATAAAAATAAAAGAAAAGCGTTTACGGGAAAAAATATCTTTGGAATGGGTCAAAGACAAAAATATCATCCGAATGCATACTTAGGGCGTAGAAGAAATGTTACAAAGGGGTTAAAAGCGAGGACAAAGATACTCGAGGTAATGGGTGGGACGAAAGAGCCCACAATAAGGGAAGTATCGAGGTTAGCAGCTCTGAGTTATTCCTCTTCCTTTCGTCACTTACGTTTTTTGGAAGAGGAGGAAATAGTGAAGCGAGAGGGGAAGAGACCGTATAAGTGGAAAATAACGGGAAAAGGGCAGAAGAGCCTTGATGAACTCGGTACGGGCGATTTTACACACATTGTCAATTAAACTGAACAAATTTTTATTTTAGGGGATTAAAATTTATATACGCAGAGGAAGCGAACAAACAATGATGTCGGGATAGCCAAGAGGTTAAGGCGGTAGGTTGCTAACCTACTTCCCCTTACGGGGAGCGAGGGTTCGAATCCCTCTCCCGGCGCTTATGCTAAACCCAATTTCATGCATATATGAGGGAATATTGAAAAGAGGAATATTGAAATATCCTATCACCGTGAATCATGTCCTTCTTGTCCTGGATGAAACCGACCTTCTTTTCGATGGGGTGGGAATGGGAATGGGAATGGAAAAGCTAAGGCACTTCATAAAGTGGTGCCATGCACTGGAAATAGACGTTATAAGTGTTTACATCAGCGTTATCCGAGAAGGGATGGATAAGAAATTGTTGGAAAAAGCATACTCACACCTCAGGGAAGAGATAACAAAGGCGTTGAGTAAAGAAAAAGCTTCCATCGCAATATATACTGACACACCAGAACCAGCGGATGTAAAATACATAAAAGAAGAGGGGGGCAATAACGAGAAGAAAATAAATATTTCAATAGGCTTGGGTGGGAGAAGCGAGCTAACGAAGGCGATAAAAGAGATTGTAAAGCGTGTGAAAACAGGAGAAATAGAGCCTGAAGAGATAGACGAGAAGCTGATAGAATCAGAGTTGATATTCAAATCAGAACCCGACCTCGTCATCAGGTCTGGAGCAACTCGTTTAACCGATTTCCTGATTTGGCAATCTGTGTACAGCGAATTTTACTTTACGGATGTTAATTGGGCGAAATTCAGGAAAATAGACCTACTAAGGGCTGTTCGAGATTTCCAGTTGAGGGAAAGGAGATTTGGGCGGTGAAAAAATCATAAGTCAAGGAAGTGCATTTTCCTCATCCATACGCTTACCGCTCTTCTCGCCTGTTCTGGACTTGCAAAATTGTTTTCTATTTCTTCATCTTCGGGATTGCCTATGAAAGGGTCTATTGTTTTCTTCTCCACATCTGCAACCCAGACCATTGCATCACCAATGTCCAGCTCCCGGAAGAAAGCGATAAAAGGAGCCGGGGTTTTCTCTGTCGGGACAACGATTACTTTTTCCTCCCCTGCTTCTGACTTCTCTAACAATGCCTGATTCTCTTCTATGAAATAAGGAACAAACTTTATCGAAGGGAAAAGGAAAATGTGTATGCTTCTGTGTTTGTTTTTGTTTTTATTTTTCACCGCCATCATCACGAGATGCTCATTTTCACGCTCCCTGTTTTTAATCTGATACCCACACCGTTCCATGAAATCCTTCACCACGCTCTTTAGCGCACTCAACGGGCTTCTTATCCTTGCCCACCGTAAAAAAGCTTCTTCCAATTCCTCACCCATGTATCTATGCCTTGGCAGACAGTAAAATATCTCACCCTGATAATTTATCCGGGTGCGCATGTCCGGGGAAAAAACAGAAATTTTCTCTTCGCTCGTTATGCTTTTGAAAATTAACTCTTCTAAATTTCCACCTGAGTTCCTTTCCAGTTCTTCTCTTTCGGCATCGCTGAGCGATTTTACACACTCGCTTATCTTCAAAGCGAGTTCGCCTTCTGATATTACCTTATGCTCCTGACAATGGCCCGAGAGGTCTTCAAATATTTTTAACAACCTTTTCTTTTCCATTTTTAGGCATTTATCGAAAGTGCAACGGGTCTTAATGTTTCACCGTGTATTTCAAAAATTCCAATGCATTTATTAAAACTTAAACACCTCTTCATCCAACGAGAAAAAAGAGGTAGGAGGAAATGGTCAAGAAATTTGCAGCTCGCATTGGAACCATAGAGATTTCAGGCATAAGAAAGGCATTTGAAGCTTCGTCAGGCGAGTTCTTCAACCTCGGACTCGGTGAACCTGACTTTGATACGCCGGAACACATAAAAATTGCCGCTATGCAGGCGCTTGATTCTGGTTTCACCTCTTACACCTTCAATAAAGGCATAGAGGAACTGCGAGAGGCGATAAGCGTTAAGTTCAACCGTGATAATAACTTTTCCGTTAGCCCTGAGGAGATAATAGTCACGTCAGGAGCAAGTGAAGCATTGCATATCGCTATTCTTTCGGTAGTGGAAAAAGGTGACGAGGTGCTGATGCCAGACCCTGGCTTTGTTTCCTACTCAGCCCTGACGAAACTGGCAGAGGGAAAGCCAGTAGGAGTAGGAGTTACGCTAAACGAAGACTTCACGATGTCTGCGGAGGCGGTGAAGGAAAAAATTACGAACAAAACAAAAGCGCTCATAATAAATTCTCCTGCCAATCCAACAGGGGCGGTGGAAAGCGAGGAGAACATAAAAGCGCTTGCTGACATCGCCAACGACCATCACGTAACCATCATTTCAGATGAAGTCTATGAGCATCTTATATACGATGGCTTGAAGCACGTAAGCCCTGCGAGGTTCTCTGACGAGGTCATCACGGTAAATGCGGTCTCAAAGACCTACGCAATGACCGGGTTCAGATTGGGCTATCTTGCAGCACGGGATGAATACGTGGAGCAGATGCTGAAGATACATCAATATATACAGGCGTGTGCATCTTCTATTTCGCAGAAAGCGGCATTGGCTGCTATTACAGGTCCTCAAGACTGTGTAGCAGAAATGAGAAGCGAGTTTAAAAGGAGACGAGACTTCACTGTTGAATCACTTCGCAATATGGGTATGGAATTCAGCGTTCCAAAAGGAGCATTTTATATTTTTCCGCGAGTGAAGGCAGAGAAAGAATTTGTGGAGACGCTGGGGAAGAGGAAGATAATAGTCACACCCGGGTCTGCCTTTGGAAGTCTCGGTAGGAATCACGTGAGAATATCGTATGCTACGAGCTTTGAAAATTTGAAGCGGGCTTTTGAGATAATGAAGGAAGTGGTGAGGTGAGGTGAAATGAGAAGAGGAAAAGTTCACTTCTTCATTTCCTCCTCGGCGAAGGAGGGCAAGGTGCCTTATAAGGTCGTCTCATTTGCTTACCACATCTTAAACAGGTTGTTGTAATATAATCGCCCCTGAGACGAACTCGTGCATTTTTCCCGGGGATTAAAAGCGAGTAGCAACCTTTGCAAATCCACATCTTTAGATGCGATGGTATTCGCACCCGGTATCGCATCCCGATCTCACGGGCAAGCTGAATGTATCTATCGCATCTCTTTTCCATCCCCTTCTTCGCTTCTGCTTCTGCCAGCTCGAACAGCCTCTCTATCCGCTGCAATGCGATATCTTCTATTCTTCTTCTCGTTCTCTTCATTAAAACTTTCTTAAATTAGAAGGAAAGCTTTAAATATATGATGGATTATACATTGTCATGGAAAAAATACCCACATGGATTGAGAAACTGCTACTGCCGAAGCTAAAAGAAATTACGAGTGAAATAAAAGCGTTGCATACTCGCATAGATTCCGTGGAAAAGGAGATTACCAATCGCAGAAATGAGGTGATGACAAAATTCGAGGCGGCGGATAATAAAGTCGCGACATTGGATACCAAGGTTGATAGTCTGAGGAATGAGGTGATTTCCCGATTCGATGCAGTAAATACGAGGTTTGATTCCCTTGAGACAAGGCTACCTGTCATGGAGAAAATATCAGAACTTGAAGCCCGACTTACTGGACTGGAGAAGAAGTTAGCGGATAAACCTAAGAAAGGAGTATGGAGGAAGAAAACACAAAAAGACAGCTCAAAAAGGCGAAAATCATAGCGGATTATCAATTCGGTGCTGGTGCAGGTGAAATCCTGTTCCCGGATAGCGTAGAATTTATCCTCTCGAAGACAAGAAGAATAACGCAGATAAAAGAGATTGGGAAGAGGATAGCAACTCTAAGGAGCTTCGACGGATTGCTAACGCTAAGCATAGAAGGAGCAAAGAGGTTGCACCATGTTTTCAAATATCCGAGAATAAGAGTCGTTATGAATGAAGAGAGCAGTGAATTTATAAGAAAAGGAGGGACCGCGTTCTGTAAACATGTAATAGATGCAGACCCGGCGATACGGGCTTATGATGAAGTCATGCTGGTGGATGAAAAAGATAGACTGCTTGCAACGGGAAAAGCTATGTTATCAGGTGAAGAGATAGAAATCTTCGAGCACGGAGTGGCAGTGAAGGTGAGGTATGGTATAGAGAAAAAAAATTCCAAATTCTAAGCACCAACTAAAATTCAAAAACCAAAAAGCCCTTATCGGGCTTGCGATTTTTTAAGGGATGACTCGCCTCCTTTTACTTTATTTATGGACATATTAAAGGATAATACAATAGATTAGATTAGATGATAGAAGAAGAAATCGGCGATGAGCTACGAAAAAGGGGACTCAGTTTATCCACGGCAGAGTCTTGCACCGGTGGACTGGTATCCCATAGGATAACAAACGTCTCAGGCAGCTCAGAGTATTATAAAGGCGGTGTAATCGCTTATGCCAATGAAGTAAAGGAAAGAAATTTGCATGTAGCGGGGGAAACGTTGAAAGAGAGAGGTGCGGTAAGCGCAGAATGTGTGAAGGAGATGGCGAAGGGTGTAAGAAAGCTGCTGGGTAGTGATGTCGGCATTGCAATCACCGGCATTGCAGGACCCACTGGGGGAACGCCTGACAAGCCTGTTGGATTAGTTTATATAGCATTGGCAACAAAAGATTACGTATATCATGAGAAGTATATCTTCCACGGGGATAGGGAAGGGAACAAGTGCGAGGCGGCTGATGCTGCTCTTGAGATGCTGAAGAGGTATCTCTTACACGGAGGAGAAAGTTTAATAGGAACTCATGAGGAATGAATAAGAAGGGCTCGTAGCTCAGGAAGGTAGAGCAGCGGGCTTTTAACCCGTCGGTCGCGGGTTCAAATCCCGTCGAGCCCGTTCGTTAATAGAAATGAAGAAGGGAAAGTTTTCGATACTTGAACATGAGTTAGTGCCTGAGCACATGGTAATAGAAGAAAGCGAGATAAAAGAGCTTTTGGATATGTATAAAATAAAAAAGGAACAACTGCCTAAGATTAAATTATCTGACGCTGTTATAAAGGAGATAAAAGCAGAGGTGGGCGATGTCGTGAAGATAACGAGGAGAAGTAGAACAGCAGGGAAATCTTTATCTTACCGACTGGTTATAGAATAAAAGGGTGTGTGCAATATGTTAGACCGGAGTGTTCTTTCAAAAGCATATTTAAAAAGGAAAAAAATAGCACAGCATCAGCTCGATTCGTTCAATTACTTCCTCGAGGAGGGCATGCAAAAAATAATAGAAGAGCAGTCAGATACAGAAACTTCTATCGGCAGTGATGATGAAAAAGGAAAATATAAACTGGTAGTGAAGTACGGTAAAATAAGCGTGGGGACACCAAAAGCGAGGGAAGCAGATGGTTCTTATGAAGAAATTTCTCCTTCACAAGCGAGATTAAGGAATCTAAACTATGCCGCTCCCGTATATTTGGGCATGAAGCTCGTGAAAAAATACGAAAACGGTGAGGAAGAAGTGGAGAGGGAGGAGAAAGAAGTAGAAATCGGCGAGCTTCCAATCATGCTAAAGTCGAAGAGATGTAACCTTTACGGGCTTTCCGAGGAAGAATTAATCAAAGAAGCTGGTGAAGACCCTCTTGACTCAGGAGGCTATTTCATTATAAATGGTTCAGAGCATGTGATAATCACGCTGGAAGACCTCGCACCAAACAAGATATTTGTGAATTTCGAGGAGAAATACGGGAGTAAAAGTGTGGTTTCAAAGGTCTTTTCCCTTAAACAAGGATTTAGAGTCCCAATAAGGGTGGAAATAAATAAAAAGGGCATACTTGAGGTATCTTTCCCCGCTGTGGGTCGTAAAATAGAGTTCGTGACGCTTATGCGAGCGCTGGGACTCGAAAGCGATGAAGAGATACAAAAAGCCACTTCTGATGACACACAAATAGAAAAATACATCCGGGAGAACTTAGAAGAGAGCGATGTGCATATACAGGAGGAAGCAATAGATAAATTGGGTCGTAAAGTCGCACCAACGCAGGCAAAGGAGTATCGAGAGAGGCGGGTTAATTATATCTTAGACCGTTATTTCCTTCCACATCTTGATGACAGAATAGCGAAGGCGCATTTCATTGGAAGAATGGCAGAATCATGTTATGAGCTTTATCTTGGAAAGAGAGGCGAGGATGATAAAGACCATTACGCAAATAAGAGATTAAAGCTTGCGGGAGACCTGATGGAAGACCTTTTCCGTGTCTCATTCACAAAACTTACACGTGATATGAGGTATCAGTTGGAGCGAGCAAATATGCGAAGCAGAGAACTAAAAATCTCGACCGCGATTCGTTCCGACGTGCTTACTGAACGAATAGTGCATGCACTGGCAACCGGAAACTGGGTGGGAGGTAGAGCAGGTGTCTCTCAATTGTTGGAAAGAAGCAATTATATAGCTACGATAAGCCATTTGAGAAGGATAATTTCTCCGCTATCAAGGTCTCAGCCTCATTTTGAAGCTCGTGATTTACATCCCACGCAATGGGGGAAGATTTGTCCAAGTGAGACACCGGAAGGTCCAAATTGCGGGTTGGTAAAGAATTTTTCGCAGATGGTTGAATTATCAGTGGGAGAGGATGATGAGGGCTTTAGAAGCGTTTTTTATGAACTCGGTGTTATCCCTCCTGCTCGCTCTCTGGAAATAAGTGCCGAAAGCAGGACTCGTGTGTTCGTGAACGGCAATTTCATCGGGTTCTCTACCGAGCCTGAGAGATTTGTGGAAGAGGTAAGAGAGAAGAGAAGAAGGGATGAAATATCCACACAGGTAAACATCGCATATTATAAGGACAGAAGGGACATAATAATAAACTCTGATAGGGGAAGGGCAAGAAGACCGGCTATAGTGGTGGAGGATAGAAAGCCCCTGGTTACTGAATCGCACATCGAGAAACTGAGAAGGGATGAACTGGACTTTGATGACCTGGTGAAAGAAGGAGCGATAGAATATTTAGATGCAGAGGAGGAGGAGAATGCACTGATAGCGGTGAACGAAACATATTTAACAAAAGCAGATGGCGATGACGATGAATATACACATCTGGAAATGGAACCTTCTTTGATGTTGGGCATTATTGCCGGGTTGATACCCTATCCTGACCACAATTCCTCACCACGTAATACGATGGGCTGTGCTATGCTGAAGCAATCATTGGGGCTTCCAGCGGCGAATTATAAAACACGTGCCGACACCAGAACGCATCTCTTGCATTCTCCGCAGAAGCCGATAGTAAAAACAAGAACTGCTGACCTTATTCTGCACGATAAAAGACCAGCCGGGCAGAATTTTGTCGTTGCAGTTTTAAGCTACGAAGGATATAATATGGAAGATGCATTGATTTTAAATCGTGGTGCAATAGACCGAGGATTGGGGAGGAGTCATTTCTTCAGAACATACGAAGGAGAGGAAAGAAGGTATCCTGGTGGTGAGGAAGACAAATTTGAGATACCGGATATAGAGATTGTAGGTGTGAGGAGTCATGATGCGTATAAACAACTTGATGAGGACGGTATAATAAATCCAGAGACGGAAGTAACACCAAATGATGTGTTGATAGGGAAGACAAGCCCACCAAGGTTCTTAGAGGAAACTACGGAGCTTTTAAGCCCTTTAGAGAGAAGAGATACTTCTGTTTGCACTCGCCCCAACGAACGTGGCGTAGTAGATTCGGTGGTGCTCATGGAATCGAGTAGCAATAGACGATTAACTAAGGTTTCTGCTCGAGACCAGAAGATACCGGAAATAGGGGATAAGTTCGCATCCAGGCACGGACAGAAAGGAATTATCGGGTTGATTGCACCACCAGAAGACCTACCATTTACTGGAGACGGAATTATCCCTGACATGATTATAAACCCTCATGCCATTCCCTCAAGGATGACAGTGGGACACGTGCTGGAGATGATAGGCGGGAAAGTGGGTGCATTGGAGGGGAGATATATAGATGGAACTGCTTTTTCCGGTGAACCGGAGGAAGACTTGAGAGAGGCACTTGTGCGTGCTGGTTTCTCGCATACCGGTAGAGAAACGATGTGGGATGGGATAAGAGGCGAGAAAATAGAGGCTGATGTGTTTATAGGCGTGGTGTATTATCAGAAGTTATACCATCTGGTATCAGCAAAGATGCACGCACGTGCGCGAGGTCCAATGCAAATATTGACGAGACAACCTACGGAAGGAAAAGCGAGAGAGGGTGGGCTTCGGTTCGGCGAGATGGAAAGAGATGTTCTTATAGGGTACGGAGCTGCGATATCGCTAAAAGACAGGTTACTGGACGAGTCAGATAGGGTCGTCGAGCTGGTATGTGGGAATTGTGGTATGATTGCCTGTCATGATATAAAAACAGGGTCGGCATATTGCCCGAACTGTGGCGCAGATACAGATATATACCCGGTGGAGATGAGTTACGCATTTAAGCTGCTTCTGGATGAGATGAAAGCAATGGGTATCGCACCGAGATTGGGATTAGAGGAGGCCGTCTGAAATGAGGCTAAAAAGGATAAAGGGGATAAAATTTGGACTACTATCACCAAAGGAGATAAGAAAGATGAGTGCATCGAAGATAATAACTCCTGATACTTACGGTGAAGACGGTTTTCCGATAGAGCTTGGGTTGGTTAACCAGCAGATTGGAGTTATTGACCCTGGGTTGAGATGTAAGACCTGCGGAGGTCGAATGACAGAATGTCCAGGGCATTTCGGGCACATCGAGCTTGCTGCGCCTGTTATACATATAGGATATGCTAAGTTGATATATCGGATGCTAACAGCAACGTGCAGGAAATGTGGCAAGGTATTGCTGGAAGAAGAAGATAGGAAGCAGTTTTTAGAAGAGATAGAGTGGCAAAAAGAGAAGCAAGCGGACGTAGGCGAAGTAGTGAAGCTGGTGTTCAAGGAAGCTTCGAAGAGTGGCGTATGCATGTATTGCGGTGAATCCCAGAGACGCATAAAATATGATAAACCCACATCATACATAGAAATAGACGAAGAAGAGAAAGAGCGCAGATTAATGCCTACCGATGTGAGAGAGCGACTTGAAAGAATACCAGACGAAGATATAGCCCTTTTCGGGATGGACGCAAAAAGCGCAAGACCTGAGTGGATGGTCCTTACTGTATTGCCTGTTCCTCCGGTAACCGCAAGACCTTCTATCACGTTAGAAAGCGGACAGCGCAGCGAAGATGACCTCACACATAAATTGGTGGATATAATAAGGATAAATCAAAGATTTATGGAGAATAGAGATGCAGGTGCACCGCAGTTAATAATAGAAGACCTGTGGGAACTTCTTCAGTACCATGTAAGCACCTATTTCGATAACGAAATCCCGGGGCTACCTCCAGCGAGACACAGGAGTGGTAGGCCGCTTAAGACAATGACACAGCGATTAAAAGGAAAGGAAGGCAGGTTTAGAGGTTCATTATCCGGGAAGAGAGTGAATTTTTCCGCTCGAACGGTTATATCCCCCGACCCGGACATTGATATAGATGAAGTTGGCGTGCCTGAAGAGATAGCGAAGGAGTTGACAATCACCGTTAACGTGACTGAAAGAGACCTTGATGCGATGCGGGAGACTTTAAAAAGAGGAAGAAAACATCCAGGTGCGAATTATGTGAGAAGAGCAGATGGTAAAAAGGTAAAAGCAACAGAGAGCAATTATGAGGCGTTAGCAGAGGAGTTAGGCGTTGGATGGAAGGTGGAAAGGCATATCCGGGATGGTGACATCGTGTTGTTCAACAGACAGCCATCTCTGCATAGATTGAGCATAATGGCGCATTATGTAAGGGTAATGCCCGGCAGGACATTCAGATTGAATCCCGCCGTTTGTCCGCCCTACAATGCGGATTATGATGGCGACGAGATGAACCTGCATGTGCTGCAAACAGAAGAAGCGAGAGCAGAGGCGAAGATACTGATGGCGGTGCAGCGAAACATAATATCACCTCGATTTGGCAGACCTATTGTAGGCGGTATCCATGATTACATCACAGGTTTGTTTTTACTCACGAGGGGTGAGAAGAGGTTTGAGCAGGAAAAAGTGCAGGATATATTGAATAAAATAGATATTGAGGATTTAGGAGAGTCTGCGGGAACCTTTGAGTCTCCTGTGGGGTCTGAGGACTCACAGCTAACCCCTTATTGGACCGGGAAGCAAATATTCAGCATGATATTACCGAAGGGATTGAATCTACAATTCCGCGGAAAGATATGCGAGAAGTGTATCGAACGAGGAGAGGAATGTAAGAAGGAGAAATGTCCAAGAGAGGCATACGTTATGATAAGAGAAGGGAGTTTAGTATGCGGTATAATAGATGAGAAGGCGATAGGCTCATTCAAAGGAATAATAATTGACAGGATTTTCAGGCAATACGGTGATGAAGCTGCGAAAGTGTTTATAAATGATGCTTCCCGGCTTGCCATTAATTATATTAAACAAACGGGTTTCAGCTTTGGTATAAATGATGAGGATATTCCGAAGGAAGGGAAGGAGCAGATAAGAGAAGAGGCGGTGCATGAAGCTGAGAAGAAAGTCGAAGAGCTAATAAGGGTGTATGAGGCAGGAGAGCTGGAAGCTTTGCCTGGGAGGAGCTTGGAGGAGACGCTGGAACTATTGATTATGCAGGAACTCGCTCGTGCAAGAGATGATGCCGGTGACATCGCAGAGCGGTATCTCGGCATAGAAAACTCAGGTGTGCTCATGGCAAAATCAGGTGCGAGGGGCTCCATGCTTAATTTAACGCAAATGGCAGCATGTGTAGGTCAACAATCTGTTAGGGGCGAAAGGATAAAGAGGGGCTACCAGGGGAGAACGCTGCCGCACTTTAAACCCGGCGACCGTAGTGCAGATGCTCATGGCTTCGTAAGGGCATCCTTCAAGGATGGCTTGTCCCCAACTGAATACTTTTTCCACGCTGTTGGAGGAAGGGAAGCACTGGTAGATACAGCAGTTCGCACCTCTCAGAGTGGATATTTCCAGCGAAGGCTTATCAACGCCTTACAGGACCTCGAAGTGAAGTATGACGGAACTGTAAGAGAAACAAGAGGGACAGTCGTGCAGTTTAAATACGGCGATGATGGCGTAGACCCTTCAAAAAGCGAGTATGGTAAAGTTGTAGATATAGATGAAATAATAAGGGAAGCAGTAGGAGTGGAGGAGACAGGAGCGTAGAAAGGGATGGAGATGCGTGTAGTGCCTGAAGAAAAGGAAGGAGTGGCGGAAGAACTGATGAAGTCAGGAGTAGAAGAAGAAATAGCAGAGCTGATAAAAGAAGAGTTTATGCAGACAGAGCTAACCGTTAATTTCGAGGAACTGTCAGATATGCAGATAGGGGAGGCATACGTAGAAGATATAATAATGATGCTGGGCAGGGAAGAGGAAGGAGAAGTAAAGCTCGGGGACATAGAGCTAAAGGTGAATAAAAGCGAGATACCAGAGAAAATAAAGGATGAATTGAAGAAGAAATTAAAAGCTGTAAGGAGAAAGCTGAGTAGCGAAAATTTGGATGAGATTTTAAGAAAGATTGCGGAGAAATATGAAAAAGCGCAGGTGGAGCCGAGGGAAGCTGTTGGAATCGTTGCCGCACAGTCTATCGGCGAGCCAGGGACGCAAATGACGATGCGGACTTTCCATTATGCCGGTGTAGGTGCTATATATATAACACTTGGTTTACCAAGGATAATAGAAATAGTGGATGCGAGAAAGAAACTTTCTACGCCAACGATGAGGATAAAGCTGATGGAGGAATGTGTACGGGAGCGAAATAAGGCAGAGGAGTTAGCGGTGAAAATAAAAGAAACGCACATAAGAGATATAGGCAAAATAGAAGCATTCGCAGACGATATGTCCCTGTGGCTTTCGGTAAATGAGCGCGAATTGGAGAGAAGGTATATAAAAAAAGAGGAATTAGAAGAAAAGGTAAAGGGCATAGGCACGGATGTGCTCGTAGAAGGGATGGAAGACGGAAAATTGAGGATACACGGAAATAATAAGTTCCGACTTACCGAGTTTGAGAAGAAGGTGTCGAACCTGCTGGTGAAGGGAATAGAAGGAATAAAAAGGGTTCTGGTGAGGAGAGACCCTGATGGTGAATATGTGCTCTATACAGTGGGTTCAGAACTGAAAAAGTTGAAGAATCAGAAGATTGAAGGTGTTGATTTCGGGAGAACCACGACAAATAACATAGCCGAGATAGCGGAGGTATTAGGCATAGAAGCAGCACGTAATGCGATAATAGAGGAGATGATGAGCACGTTAGAGGAGCAGGGGTTAGACGTGGATGCTCGCCACATAACGTTAATTGCAGATGCGATGACGATGGATGGTGAAGTGAAGCAGATAGGAAGGCATGGAATAGCGGGGGAGAAAGCATCGGTTCTCTCAAGAGCCGCTTTCGAGGTCACCGTGGATAACCTTTTGGAGGCGGCTATACACGGGGAAACGGATGGGTTGAGAGGCGTTACAGAAAATGTGATTGTGGGACAACCTATACGATTAGGAACTGGTGCAATAGAATTAGTAGCGAGGAAATGACAGGATAAAATGGCAAAGACAAAAAGAGGCTCGGTTGAACTCTCGGATGTAAATAGAGAATTACAAAAGGTTGTAAATAGCGGTAAAATGCTGATAGGGGCAAAGGAGACGATAAAAGCGCTCAGGAGAAAGGAAGGAAAAATTGTCATTCACGCTTCTAATTGCCCTGAAGAGATAAAAGAGGAGTTTAAAGATATAGATAAGAAGGAAAAGAAAAAAATCGCACTTTATGAATATCCCGCTAATAGCCTTGAACTTGGGCTTGCGTGTGGTAAACCTTATTCTATTGCTTCTTTATGTATTACAGATACAGGCGAGTCAGAAATTTTACGGCTTCTGACCGCTAACGTTCGTCATAAAGAGAAAACATTGAGTATAAAAGAAAAGCGCAGGTGATTAAAACTGACCGTAAAGCTGGACACTGAGGGAATAAGGTGCATAGGGATCTTCGAGAGTTTTACAGGTGCGGGAGTCAGAGATTGCATAGTGGATAATGAAGCGAATAAGGTAATAATGGTGGTGAAAAAAGGCGACATGGGCTTGGCTATCGGTAAAGGTGGCTCAAACATAAATAAGGTAAAGAAACTGATAAGAAAGGATATAGAGGTCGTGGAACATTCAAATGATATAAAGGAATTCATAGAGAATTTGTTTCGCCCCGCTTCTGTGAAGAGTGTGGAGCTATTGACTAAAAATGACAAATGCTGTGCATACGTGGAGGTTCTCACAAAACATAAGGGCATTGCAATCGGAAAAAACGGAAAGCGAATAAAGAAGGTGAAATTACTGGTGAAAAGAAGCCAGGGTATAGACAACGTGATAATAAAATAATGCAAAATGTAAAACAGAGAGAAAAAAGATTTATCAAAGAGAAATAAATTTTTAGTAAAGGTTTTTGCGGAGCAAAAAGGCTTATGGGAAGAGGAATATGCGCAGCGAGGAAGGTGAAGAAGAGAAGAAAGAAGTTCAGGTTGAGGAGTCCGGACTATGCACGAAGGGTGTTGAAATCGGCTATGAAAGCAGACCCTCTGGAGGGCGCGCACATGTCCCGGGCTATTGTCCTGGAGAAGGTGGGAATAGAGGCGAAACAGCCGAACTCAGCGATAAGGAAGTGTGTCCGTGTTCAGTTAATCAAAAATGGGAAACAGGTGACTGCTTTTTGCCCCGGCGATGGTGCAATAAAGTTTATAGACGAGCATGACGAGGTATTGATAGAAGGGATAGGGGGGAGAAAAGGCAGGTCGTATGGGGACCTCTCAGGTGTAAGGTATAGGGTAGTGGCGGTAAATGATATTTCATTAATTGAATTAGTAAGAGGGAGAAAGGAGAAGATTTTGAGGTGATGCTGATGCAAATCGAGATGCAATTTGATAAGATATTTGATAAATGGGACATTTCAGAAGTGACGATAGAGGACGTAGGCGTGGAGAAGCATGTCAGTCTCCAGCCTGTGTCAGCACTGCATACCGGCGGAAGACATGCGAAGCAGCAGTTCGAGGAGTCGAAGGTTTGCATTGTGGAACGACTTATTAACAAATTAATGCGGACGGAGAAGAACACGGGTAAGAAACTGAAGAACTACAAAGTCGTTAAAAAGGCTTTTGATTTGATATACGAGGCTACGGGTGAGAATCCACTTCAGGTGCTCGTGGATGCTATCCAAAATACAGGACCGAGAGAGGAAACAATCAGGTTGAGGTTTGGCGGCATATTAGTTCCCAAAGCCGTAGATGTATCTTCGCAAAGGAGAGTCGAAGAGGCGCTGCGGTTCATCGTGCAGGGTGCACAGAAATGCGCATTTAAGAGCAAGAAGAGCATAGAGCGGTGCCTTGCTGATGAGCTAATAGCTGCCGCTCGTAATACAAAGTGCTACGCGATAAGCAAGAAGGAGGAGAAGGAGCGGATAGCAAGGGCGGCGAGGTAAATAGTTGTGGCTATGAATGCTTCACACTTTCAACCTTTATATAAGGAGAGAATATATAACAATTAAGTGGTGTGGAGGAATAAAGCGACTTTTCTAATAAAGAAAGCGATTTTTCTTTGCATCACCAAATAAAAGCGAAAGAAAGTAAAAAAGGAGGTTTTGTAAGTTATGAGATATGGTGGAGAAAGAAGAGAAATAAGTTCCCCATTAAATGTCGGGGATACCTACGACGTAAAGATAGAGGACGTAGGAAGAGAAGGCGATGGAATAGCGCGAGTAGAAGGATTTGTGGTCTTTGTACCCAACACGAAAAAAGGGGATAGTGTGAAGATACGAGTAACGAAAGTATCGAGGAGAGTTGGATTTGCAGAAGTAGTTGTGGAATGAAAGTTCCTTATGCTTCTAATATACACTACATCTCCAGGGCTATAGTTTTCCTATAGCTTCTTTTTTTATTTTTTTCTGTGCACGAAGAGTTGAGGCTTATCTTTAAAAACTTGAATTCTTAATAGCCTTAAGGATTCTTTCTTTTGCCTGTTCTGGCGCTTTTTCTAATACGCTGGCGTAAACGTACTGTTGGCGGAGATGGTTTTCTTTTAAAAAGAAAAAGTCAGATGGAAAAAATTATAATCCAGCCAGTTTGGTTTGATTCCCTTGGTGCAAAGTCCTCATGCACGTTGGTTAAAACCCCGGATGTGAGAATACTGATAGACCCGGGAATTGCAGCAATGCAACCTTCTTTCCCCGCTTCGGCTGTAAAAAAGCGAGAGTGGCGCGAGAAGGGTAGAAAAGCGATAAAAAGAGCGAGCAAAGAAGCGGATATAATAATAATCTCGCACTACCATTATGACCACTACTTTCCAACCGATTTGAGCATTTACAAGGATAAGTTGGTATTAGCAAAAAATCCCAATGAATACATAAACGACTCACAGCGAGCACGAGCAACCAGCTTCTATTCCCGTATCTGTGAGACTTATGGAAAAACAAGCCTTGAATCATTGGAAAAGACAAATGAAAAGGCGAAAGAACGGAAAAATAAATATCCAGACCCATTGGCGGATTTACCGATAGCTCGCAGTAAAAATTTTGGCGATTATAATAAAAGAAGAGCAGAGCTTTTTGAAAAAGGCTCAAAATGGTTTGATGGCAGAGTTACTAACTGGGCTAAAAATCCGGAGATCCCAGAGTTCAACTTCCCTTCGCTCAAAACAAAATATCCAGAAGGCAAGGAGTTTAAATTCGGTAATACTACGCTTCGATTCAGCAAACCGCTGTTTCACGGAATAGAATTCTCAAGGGTTGGCTGGGTATTTTATACAATTGTCGAACACGAAAACGAGAAATTCATTCATTCTTCTGACCTCAACGGTCCTGTAATCGAAGATTATACGCAGCACATAATCCAGGAGAATCCTCAGGTGCTAATCCTGGATGGTCCTATGACCTACATGTTTGGCTATTTGCTGAACCGGATTAATTTAAACCGGGCGGTTGAGAATGCAGCAGAAATGGTACGTAAAATTGATGCTGAACTTATTATTTACGACCATCACTTGCCAAGGGAAAGGAAATTCAGGGAAAGGACTGAAAAGGTCTGGAACGCAGCAAAAGAAGCGAATAAGGAAGTAATAACAGCAGCGGAATTTCTGGGCAAGGAGCCGGTTGTGCTTTCAGTGGGCTATCAATAACTGTGCTCGAAAGCAGCGTTGCTTCTGCGCCATAACGGTTCTGGTATATCTGAAGTTTTGCGGAGCGTTAGCGGAGCAAAATTTGGGCGTAGCGAAGCGAAGCCAGATATACCATGTTATACGCTCCCGTTAGGTACGAGGAAGCGATAGCGACCGAAGTGTCGTGAGCAAAAGGCAATAATTTAATTTGAGTTTCTACACATTTAAAAAACCATTATTTAATAAATTTTAATATTATTGTGACAAATTTTCTTATCCATGCTTTTATTGGTTCCTTATCCCTAATAAAGTTAGCTAAGGGGGGGCTATATTTGTAGTAATATTGGATAAATTCAGAACCAAACCATATTTTTTTTAATTTTTTGTCCCTCCATTTACGCAGAATATCTATTTCTTCGGCATAGGGACTTCCATAAACTGCGGTAGCAATGAAGCAACCTTCCTCTTCTTTGTAATGAGAATATTTTTTTGGTTCAAGTGGGGCGTTTCGTTCTCTAAGCGGTCTTGAATTATCAATAAGATCGGGTCTACTTCTCCTATTCCACGCATTATGAACCGCGGCAATAAACTTTGTTTCAACATCTTCCCAACTTATTTTAACTGCATAGCCTGTATTAATGTTATCGGTTAATCTAAAATGTTTCCTACTATGTTCTGGAAGATAAACTCCAACTAATCCATTAATGGTTCTGTCGGCATATCCACGAAGAGAAGAATAAATCTCCCAATCGACCCATTTTCTTCCCCATGTATGCTTTCCTACCAATACTACCGTGACAGTTGAATCCAATAAGTGATCTCGTCTGATTTTCTTAAGAATTGTTTCATTTTGTAAATGGCTTAAATCGTCATACATTGACTTATCAATAATAGATTTTGAACTTCCATAAAATCCTCTGAGCGCATCAGCATATTCCTGATCTGCTTCGTGATGATAGCTTATAAATACTTTATGCCGTTTTGTAACCATATTTCTCAGCCCATCTTTTTATTGGCGTTTTTATTTTCTTTATATAATGGCTTCACTTTAGCAACTTTAGCTAGATGATTTGAGTAAACAATTAAAATATCTCTCGTTTCATTCAATTCTTTCCGTAATTCTGAATTCTTTTCCCATTTATCTTCATGTTCCTTTATTGAAATATCTTTGTCTCTTTCAGATTCATATTCGTGTAATAATGGATGCCATTTTGACAATAATGGACGTAAAACATAATTTAAGATGATAATAGCTAATTCTCCGAAGGAATATTCATTTTCTTTCCGAGGTTTCGCAACACTGGTACCATATTTTCTTAATATTTCCCTAGTTATTCCAAATAATGAGTAGAGGGAACTCAAGGCTTCCCGAAGAATTCCCTCTCCGCTCTCAAGCTCTACGACAGAAATCCTTGTAATCAATTCGACATATAATTCCCAAGCAGCTTTTCTTTCTTCTCTATTTGGTTCCCAGGTTCCTTTAATACCACCCAACAATGGAATATTCAAATTGACTTCAATAGATTTGAATGACATTTTATTCTCCTCTAAGAACTTATTGCCAACTCGATTCAGAACGATTCTTGCCGAATAAGGGACGTGAGTTGACAGGGTTTATCTGGTCCTTTCTCAAAAAAGCCTCATGTATCCACTCCTGAATTTGAATAGGACTGGTATTCCAATCGTAAAGTTTCGCATATCCACATTTAACATTGTCGTAAAGTCGGGGTGGAATGGTATATTGATGGTGAGCTGATCCCAAAACTATATATAAGTTCCAAACCATAATTTTGTGTATGACATTCAAAAAGATAGATGATAACTTG
>JAFNKG010000040.1 GCA_017883965.1 Candidatus Methanophagales archaeon
AGAATCCTAACCTGCCTACACTCGCATAGTGCAGCAACTGCGCAAGTCCCCAACCGTTCAATGCAGCCTGCGTATTTGCTGTTCCACTCGCAACAGCAACCGCAGAACCTGCTGACTGGCATGCCGCCCTGACAGAACCGCCAAAGTGCGATTCCGCAGTTGTCGGATACGCCTCGTATTGCGTCAGGCAGTAATCTGACTCAGCTCTTATCAGCTTCTCGATGTTCTCCATGTTTATCTCTGCTGCACCTCTCTCGCCGAACATATCCACCGCAATCTCGTCTCCTTTGTAGCAGAAGTCCTCTAAAATGTTATCCGTGTATGTTGCCGTTGCGTATTGCGTGAATCCTACACCACCGGACATGTACGTTCCGAACCACAACTGGTCGTAAACCAGCGCACCAACCGCGATAACCTCTAATGCCGCCCTTACCGGGTCATTTGGGAACAGTGCGGGAGACCTCGTGCAGTCGCAACATATACCTAAAGGCATTCCTCCAGGCTCGTTGTGCGCCCTCGCTCTCCTGACCGGCATGTAGTTCGCCATCATGATGACAGCCGCGTGCTTCGCGTAGAATGCGAACTCTCCGGTTGCCGACTCTCCTGCGCACATCTTGTATGCGTTTATCATTGACATACCGACCTGCATGCCTACCCATCTGAACATCGTTCCACCGTCTGTTGACCTGCCTACGACCGTTGGCATCCAGAGAACGTGCCATAGCTTCTTGCCTATTGCGTCCTTCAGCTGGTCTGCCTGCTCTCCAGGACTCACCCAGCCTGCCGGGAACTCCTTGTTTATGTCCAGCACCATTCTCCTGTCCAGAGCGTCTGCTAAGTCGTCATCACCGGTGAATGCCTTTGTGTAACAGTCAGACACCAATCCCGGCTTTGTCTCCACCATGTGCTCCTGAATGGTCGCTGCACCAGGCAGCGCGTGGTTCACCACCTCTAAGTAGTGGCTTATGGTGTCAGGTGTGACTTCCTTACCCAATCTCGTCTCCAGCAGTGCATGCGCATCGTCCATTCCCAGGATGATGCATCTTCTCATGTCATCCCAGCACTGCTGCATTGCAGCATTATTTACCCAGTGCAGGTCGTCGTGGTTAACCAGCATGTCTGTGTGGTTTAGCATGTAAGGCATCAAAATTCGCTGCCCTTGTGGCATTCCCACATCGGGGTTGTATGCCGGAGTTTGTGTAGTTCGGTCCTGTACGATCTTCTTCGCATCTGCTATGAACTCCCTCTTCCTCAGTCCTCTTTTCTGCTCTATACCTCCATATACATAGTACGGTGTCTTTGTGCTGTCAGGTGCCTCGTAGAACTTCTCGGACATCGCCTTCATGAAATTGTGTTGCACATCTTTATATGGCATTTTTCTTTTTACCTCCTTTTTACTCCTATTCTACTCCTCCTCTTGGAGTATACGGCTTAAACTTCACGCCTACGTCTTTGTTCCCTTTTATGTCCGCTCTCTTTGTGAACGGCTGGAATCCTCCGCAGGTTCTGTTCCAGTGTATTTCGGATATCACATCAGCTACTTCGGGGTCGTCTCCTTCCATCCAGACACCACCCTGTGCATTTCTGAACATCGTTGTTCTCTTCTTTAAGTCGTCCTCAGGAAGCGGCTTTCCCAGTGTGACTTCCTTGTCCATCGCACCGCCTACCATGTCCTTCACGTATTTTACGACGCCTGCCCGCTCATCGTATGCCCATCTCCTCAGTGCATCGAACATTATTCCATTCGGGTCTAACCTCAATGAATGCCCGTGCACCGACCTTCCTCTCAGTCCTGACCTCGCTGTATCGTATGTTTCATTATCCAGGTACTCTTTTGCTATCGCCTCTATGTCTCTTTCCCTTCCTTCCATTATCGTTCTTCCTGATAATACGCCGACGTCTATCCCTCTATGCCTGTTGTACCACATCAGCGGTCGCATTCTCGGCGTTGTCGGTGCGAACTGCATAGAATCTGTGAACTGCACGTATCTTATCCTGTCACCTGCTTTTGCTCCTTCCGTCGGCTCTACCATCTCACGAACAGCGCATTCCGGCTCCTCCATCTCCGCTATTGGCGGATGAATGCTCTTGTATTCTTCTCCAGGCGCGCGGTGTGCGAGCAATCTCACTACGTCTTCCTCTGATATGTCCCTCAACTTATCTAACTTCTTGCTCTTGTCCATGAATTTCCTTCTGTTTTCCCCTATTTTACTTTTTCCAGGTGTAAATTGTGGCATTTTTCTTTTCCTCCTTTTACATCACCTTCTTTGCGCCTTCGGCTACTGCCTTCATCGGCTCTGCAAACTCAGGTATCGCACCCAGCACTTCTCCATACAGTCCCGACGTCCTCGAAGGTGTGAAATACAGCGTGTCTGCATCTATGCACATCGCCGCGCAGAAGCATGGAATGAACTGCCCCTTCGCATGCCTCGTAACGATATGGTTCCCGTGGAACACACCAGGTCCTCCGCCTCCATAAATCGAGTGCGAGAAGAACGAACTCGCTACGGATGCACCCTGTGCTTTTCCATAGTCAACGCCCGGTAGTCCTGTCTCGTGCTCCACCAACTCGTTGAAATACATGATGTTCGATGGAACAGACTGTCCTGCACGCAGTGCCGCACAATTCACCATCACCGCAGCCAGCATTCCCGCGGATGCGTATGCATTCCACATTTGCAAGTCATCCGTACCAAAGACCGTATAACCGGACCCAAGCTTCGTCTTCGCTTTTATCACGCCATCTGCTTTCGCCTTCTCCACCAGAGAATACGTAACGTCTGCAAGCGTCCCGTCCTTTCCGTTCTCCTTTATCAAGCTGTACAGCATGTTGTTCGCATTCAGTCCCTCGTATGCAAGGTCTAACAGATGCCCTCGCTCAAAGGGTCCCATCGCATCTCCCATCTCATAGCACGCCGACTCTTCCAATATCATACTCAAAGCGGCTCCTGGCATCGCTCTCTTCCTTACCGTTGCCGCAACGTGGTTCACAGGGATATTCCTCAATGCGTATCCCGGTCCTTCGTTCCTTATCGGCACGTCCACTAACGTCGCCACTACTGTGCCCGTCATGTCCGGGTCCTGGGGATACCCTCCCCATACGCCGCCTTTCACTATGTCCGCGTGCCACATGTCCACGTTGCATACGTCCATTACTGCTTGCGTCAGCGCCGCCATTGTGTTCGTCCTCGCAGCCGAGTAATCCGCTAAGATTCTCTCCGCTGGCACTTCTACCAGTATTCGCTTTCCGCCCATTATCGGCTCTACTCTCGCCGCAGCTCCGTCAACCGAGAGCATGTCCTTCATCTCGCTCGCTATCGCACTTGCCTTGCCCACGATGTCCAGGTTCATAGTCTTTCCTCGTATTACCATCTCTTTCCCTGCAAGTGCCCCGGTCTTTATCCGCGTTTCCAGACCTGCTAAGTTAACCGCCGCTGACCGAGTCACCAGGCTGCAAATCTTCTTTATCGCCGGGTTTCTCAGAGGGCTGATCGCTGCTAACGGTACGTCTCCTACCAGTTTGTTACCTCTGTCGTCGTATAAATCTACCTTTTCTGCCATAACTTTTTTTCCTCCTTTTTTATTACCCTTTACGGGTGAATATATTGTTAAAAAACGCTACTTAAAAGCCTTCCGATTTTTTTCGAGTGTCCAAAATTGAGAAGCTTGTTTTGTAACAATCATAATATTTGTTCATACTAATTGAGGGAATGATGTGAAAAAAAAGCATCTTGCATTGAACACACTTACCCCATCCCTACTTCTCCCCTTCCACCAACGTCAACTCGCCTTCTTTATTGCGTTCGATTCTTATGCCAGTGAAGCCAGTTTCTGAAAGCACTTCTTCCAACCCCTCCTGACTGAAATACTTCTTCGCATGCGCATGACTTCTTGTCTGGGCGACACCGCCTATCCAGTCAATAATAAATATCTTCCCGCCTTCTTTCAGCACACGCCTCGATTCTCTCAACGCTTCCTTGGGATTAGCCATTTCATGTAATGCCTTTAGCGAAACGACAAAATCGAAGCTGTTATTCGCAAATCTCATTTCCTCCGCAGATTGAACTTCAAACTCGACTTCGACTGACGACGCGTTCATTCTTGCCTTTTCTATGCTCTCTCGTCCCGGATCAATCCCTGTCACATCACATCCCGTCTCTTCTCTTAAATATATAGCAAGTTTTCCCGTGCCGCACCCAATATCCAGCACTCTTATCTTTGTCTTTCCTTTTTCGGTTTTGATCCCGATTTTTACCCTCTCGCAGAGTTTTTTCACCAGCTCGACTTCATTCTCTAATAAGTCCATGCTAATTATCCAATACTCCTGTGGAGTTATATGGAGTTATAAATACTAAACACCAAAAGTTTTTTAGTGAGATAAATGACGCAAAACGAGATAATAGGTTATCAATTCGCAGAGAGGATAAAATCTGAGCTGATAATCGGCTCTAAGATGCTGTTGGTGGTAGAAACGCTGAAGGAAACTGAATTAGAGGGAGCGAAAAAAGCGTTGTTTGCTTTCTTCGATGCCTTGTCCACCGAGACGGGGATAGCATTGAACGTGACTGGAATGCAAGAATTCGTGCTGGTGGAAGAAAAGGTAACACAGGTAAAAAGAAGGATAGGAGAGGAAGATTATCAGGAGGCGCATGCAAACCTCGGAAGAGCAGTATCTCATGCTACAACTGCTTGTGATAGAACCATGAGGGCATTGATGGAAAAGGGGCTGATTTAGTAGTATTTGTTCAGCTCCTTAGAAAATCCCAAATCCCAATACATACCAATAAGCCCTTACAGGGCTTGCGGGGTCGTGGGGCAGAGCCCCACACTACCAAACAAATCCCAAACCCCAATACTACCAATTTTGCACTTCGTTTTTGCTTATCCCTTCTTTTTGGGATTTGGAAATTGGGATTTACTTGGGATTTGGTAGTATTTGAAATTGGGATTTATTGTCCAGTTACATGTGATGTTAGAAGTAGAACTCCCTCACATACTCCGGCTTCCTTGTCAATAGGTCCCGAATACTTACAATTCCTACGAGCACGTCATTTTCAACCACCGGCAGTCTTTTTATCCGCTTCCTTGCTGCGAACTTGCACGCTTCCTCCATAGATGCTTCTGGCTCGATGGTGACCAGAGGAGCGGACATGATTTCTTTTGCTTTTACTTCGCTTGCCCTTCTATCCTTCAGCAGAACCTTTAATGCTATGTCTCGTTCAGTAATTATTCCTGCTGGTTTACCTTCTTTTGTTACCACCACACTCCCTATCCCCAACTCTTCCATATCCTCCGCTATTTTAGTGACCGCGGTTTCTTCATCTTCCGCGATGATTGGCCGGCTCATTATATCCTTAACTTTCATCTTCCTTTTTCACCTCTTCATCCTCTTTTTACTTTGTTTACATCTTAAATTACTAATCATCATAATTCTTTCGCTTTTTTCATTTTTTCGCTATTCGCAGTTGGAGAACGCAAAACGCCGATAATATCCCCTTTAGCCAGGTCGAGTATGCGATGCTTCAAATCCTCAAATTGTAGTTCAACGTCACCTTCCAGTTCGATTTCATCGCCACCTTTAAAAATCTCATCCTTTACCCTTCTCCCTATAATATCGTCTCTTTCAGGCTTTAATCTTAGTATCACCGAATCAGGTGGCATGAATTTTACGTATTCTTCCAACGCTCCACTTTCTATACCATCTATCAATCCATCTGCGTCGCCGTCTGTAATCCCTATCATGCGAATACCAAACCTTTTCAGTAAGTCGCCGGCAATGCTTGTCGTATCGTCTCCTATAGCTACCGCAACTTCAACATCAGCATCCCTACCCTCTATCTTCGGAAAGAGGTTCTCAACGGTGTAGAAAAAGCATGCTATCTTCTTTCTCTTTCCCTTTTCCCTTCTTGATATAGATACTTCATCTATCCCTATACTTTTCGGTTTCGTCCTCCTGATTACACTTGCAGTTTTTATCATCTCTTTCTTCAGGTCCAACGGTGGCAACTTCTCAAGGTTATGTTTTATCAACGTGCCGCCCATGATTCTTACAAGCTTTCCCTCTTTCGCAACCAGCGTAACCCTATTATTTTTGTTTTCCGAGGACATTCCAATAACAACGCCATCCACAACGATTTTCTCCCCCGGATGGACACCCCTTATCTCCCTATACATCAAATCCAAATGAACATCTTTTTTGCATCTTGATTCAAGCTTGTGAGGTTCTCTCTCCTCGAACTCACTAAAAACTCCTCTTATCTTTCCATATATATTCTCATTCTCATCCTCATCCCCGGGCTTCACAAACCATCGAATAATAATCCTGTTGCGGTATTCTAATTGCACAAATGAAAGATTCTCCTTCGCACTACCTCTATCAATAAAATTCCTCAGAATGCCTTCACCAAGCATGAAGCCGCTTTCTTCGGTCTTCGCATGGTTCACCAATAGGATAAAATCTACTCCACGATTAACAAAATCTTCCACTACTTCAGAGGGTTTCAAATCCTTGCTTATGTCTATTACGTGCCGCAAACCAGCGTCTATAACCGCTGTTTTACCCGTTATTCCGCCCAAAGCCGCTTCTACTTCAAATCCCGCTTCCTTCAGCGTTTCTACCGCTTCTTCCGCTTCGCCCTCGTCTATTACTTCCGGTCCGTGAATTAGTAATCCTAAAGTTTTCATCCGCTTTCTTTTATAAATTAAGGATTTGAAATATAAATTTGAAAATTCAAAATAATTTCATGGCAGTAAAGAATAAGCCGAACACGAAGGCAAAACCGCTTCTAATGGTCAGCGAGAGTATGCGTAACGCAGACCTGTATTACGCCACTCGTTTTCTCGCCGCAGACCCTTTTATCTATCTCCGCTTTCCTCACGAGGGAAAAGACATTCTCATTGTGTCACAGATGGAGTATGAAAGAGCGAGAAAAGAGTCAGTTGTAAATGGAGTTCGTTCTTCGCTCGATTACGGCTATGACATTAAAACGGAAGAGATTATTATAAAAGTCCTTCAGGATGAGCACGTAAAAACAATAGAAGTGCCAAAGTATTTTCCTTTATACACAGCCGAGGCGCTGAGGAAGAAAGGCATAGAAGTGGTTCCCGTGGAGGAAGTGATAATGACGAAAGAGCGAGAGAGAAAGGATGAACAGGAGATAAATTATATTTGGAAGGCACAAAGAGCATGTGAGCACGCAATGGAAATCGCCATAGCGCACATAAAAAGTTCTTCGGTGAAGGACAATCTTCTTATGGAGAACAGGGAAATTTTAACGTCTGAAAGAATAAAGGCATACATAGAACACGCTTTGATTGATTCTGGATGCACCTGCGATGGCGGAGAGCCGATAGTAGCATGCGGGAAAAGCGCTGCCGACCCTCATTTTACTGGAAGCGGTCCTATTTTCGCATACGAACCTATAATCATAGACATTTTCCCAAGATTGAAGTTGGAGAGATATTACGCAGATATGACAAGAACCGTCGTTAAAGGAGAGCCGGAAAAGGAGATAGAAGAGATGTATGAAGCGGTAAAGCATGCTCAAGATGCCGCCTTAGCTCTTGTAAAAGAAGGAGTAATGTGCAAAGAAGTGCATAATCTGGTGTGTGATGTAATCGAAGAAAGAGGTTATGAGACGATAAGAAAAGGGAGTAAGAAAGGACTCGTTCATTTCACCGGGCATGGAGTGGGGTTGGATTTGCATGAGAACCCGAAGGTTGGTGACAATGACTACGAACTACGGAGAGGGAATGTGATTACAATAGAGCCCGGATTGTATGACTCCGAAGTGGGAGGTGTCAGACTGGAGGATATGGTGCTCGTGCTGAAGAACGGCTGTGAGAACCTGACGAGGTTTGAGAAGAAGTTGAGCCGGGACTCATGATGCAGGATACATGATACAAGTTTAGGGATGAATCTTTCATCTTGCACCTTCAATTATTTTCTCGTGAAAATTATGGGGCTCTGCTCCATGTCCCCTTTCTTTGGTAAAGCTTTCTTTTCACATTGCTAAAGCAATGGAACGGCGAAGCCGTTCAAAAGAAAGGTTTATTTTGACTTTTGCAATTTGCACTTTTCATTTTTCATTTTTCATTGTAACAAAGACCCGTGTTCATCTATCTCGCCTGCTTTTATCCTCGTAGAAGAGATTGCTTTTCCATCTGCTGCTTTTAGATGCTCCACCTTTACTATCTTTATTGGCTTCTTTCCACGCTCTTCTCTGAGCTCGTTTATCTTCAATGCCACTTTATACGTTTCCGGCGATATGACAATATAATCAATATCCTCATCCAAAGTGACGCCATATCTGTCATTTAATTCTACCGTTCTTACCTTTACCCCGTATTCCTTATACATATATTGGGCGATGTTCTCTGTCCTGACTTTGTAAGGAAGAACCTCTCTGTTCTTATTGGCTCGTGCCATCTTATCTGACGTCACGCCTATGACTATCTCTCCGCCTTCGCTCAACTCGAATACCTTTTTCAATAATTTCTTATGCCCATCGTGCAGCGTGTCAAAAGTGCCACCTATCGCTACTTTCATGTTATATCAAAAATCTCTTTTAGCTTTTATATAGTCCATCCTTAGAAAAATAACGGATCCTGGCAATCTTTTTAGCACCTTATAAATGCTCTTTTCCTGCAATTGTCAAAAGAAAGTGCTTCTCAAAATTGGAAGCAGTGAAAAAACCGAAAAACATTTTACTAATGTTGACAAAATAGTTTACTATCGTGTTATCTTTTTGGGTAAAAATGAGAGGACTGCGAAGTCTTTTGATCAAACTTTCTTAACGTTTGATGGTGCGAATCCATGAGGGGGCTAAAAGGGGAAAGGGAAGGTGGAATAAAAAATGGATAATTACGATGCTTTAAACATTTTGCGTTCATCCCCCCGGATGAAAGCGCCGAGGAGGGGCGCTTTATAAGTACCCAAACAAATAGGAGGTGATATGAAAAAAATGAACAAGAAAGTAGCATCAATGGTTATGACATTGATTATAGTACTTTCAGTGTTTGCTGTTTGGGTGGTACCTACTTTCTCCTCGATCTCACCTACAACAATAAATGCTACATTAGCTCCATGTGAATCTATTAACGAGACCAAAACAGTGGTGATACCGGAGCTACCCCTTAAGGCCGATGTGGTCTTCTCCTTCGACCTGACGAGTAGTATGAGCGGCATCATCTCTACTGCAAAATCTAACGCATCAGAGATCATGGACAAGTTAGATGCTCTGCCTGGGGTCGATATCCAATACGGGGTTATGTCCTACATGGACTATCCTCACTTCTATAACTCCTGTGGCTATTCCGCAAGTTATGGTGGGGGACCTGATTATGCGTATAGTCTGAATCAATCAGTGACCAGTAATCGAACTGCGGTCACGAATGCCATCAACGCATTGAGTTTGGGTTGGGGCATGGATGGCCCGCAGGATTACACCCGGATATTCTATGAGAGCTACGCCGACCCGTCTGTAGGATGGCGACCCGGGGCCAAGAGGATCCTGGTCAACTTCGGCGACAATGTGCCTCACGACTGCAACCTGAATGATAGTGTACCTGGGAAAACGGGTATTTGGACAACCGGTGGAGATCCTGGACGCGATGAAGTAATGGGAACAGCTGATGATCTGGATCTTCAAGCAGTTCTAGCAAACATGAGTGCTAACGGCGTTACCTTGCTGGAGTGTCATACCTCGCTTTCTGCTAATGAGTACTGGAAGTACTGGACCAACATTACAGGCGGTGACGTTTATATCACAGGCTCGGCGACGCTGGTGGACGATGTAGTTGGTGCAGTCACAGCGGGACTCACCGTTCCCAAAGTGTATGGTCTCCACTTAGAGGCCAGCTCCGGGTTCGAGTCGTGGGTGAGTTCAGTACCTGATAAATACGATGAAGTCGACCCCGGCGATACAGTGACTTTCAATGAGACCATCCATGTGCCTAATGGAACCGCCTCTGGCGTGTACACTTTTAACGTTAGCGCTATGGACGATAAAAGCGTGAGCTATGGTGACCAAAGTGTAACCATTACTGTGATAGTGAATGAGCCGCCAGACATTTCCGGCGCATACCCAAGCATAGGCTGCCTCTGGCCACCCAACCACAAATTCGTTGACGTAACCATCGAGGGTGTCACCGATCCAGATGGTGATGATGTCACAATCACCATTACCAGCATTACCAGCGACGAACCTACCGCTTCAATCGAAGGTGCAGGCGGTGCTAAACATGCACCAGATGCAGATGGAGTTGGAACTGACACAGCCAGTCTCAGAGCCGAGCGGTCTGGAACTGGCAATGGTCGAGTGTACGAAATTACGTTTGTTGCCAGCGATGAAAAAGGTGGAGAAGACGAGGGTAGTGTGACTGTCTGCGTGCCACATGACTACCGAGGAAAATGCGATTGTACCCGCGTTATTGACGACGGACAGAACTACGATGCCACTATTATAAACTAATGTCGGTGTAACCATAGATAGGAATAGGTAACCTACAAAAAAATTGAAGATGAGAAGGGGGGAATTCTCTTCCTTTCTTCTCTCATTTTTTTGAGAGAAACAAAACCACAGCTCAAAAAATCCGAGATGCACGGAGATTTGCCCATCAAACTTTAAGAAAGTTTGATTCAATAATACAAAATTTACAAGCGAACCAAAGCACCACTCACAAATGCAATTAACCCGATAACAAGTGCTATTAACGTCTCTTTCCTCATATAGTTATAGTCTATATCCTCTTTTCGCTTAAGCCTTTTCTTATCAAACTTTTTTCTAAAAGGTTTGAGTTCGAAACACGTATGCACAAACAGCGCATCCGCTACCATCACAGGAAGTATATACGCAAGATTATGAAAGTAAGAGGTATTGACCAGAAAAAAAGGTATCACACTCAGCATAACAGCGAACGAATAAGAAAAAACCACGACTCGCTTCGCTTTCTCCACCCCGTATATCCGTGCAACACTCCTTACGTTCCGCAGCGCATCTCCTTTTACATCTGCTATGTCCTTCATCACTTCTCTTCCGAAACCCGCAAGGAAAGCAATAGAAGAAAGGATAAGTAGCGCTATTCCTATTCTTCCCGGTTCTGCGATTAATCCGCCGAAGATAAAAGGCACTGCCATCGTAAATGCGATATAAAAATTACTTACCGCGAACATTTCCTTCATTTTTATGTCGTAAAGAATACCCAAAACAGCTAATATAAGTGCCAGGAGGAACAAGATAAGGGTCTTCAGGAATACTGCAAATATAATACCGAGGGCAGTGGCGAAGCAGGCAATCAGTAACGCCTCCTCTTTTCTTATCTCTCCTCTCACCAGCGGTCTATCTGTCCTCCGGTTAGCAATATCCGATTCCAGGTCACAATAATCATTTAACGCAAACGTGCCTGCTTGAATGAAAAGAGCGGTAAAGAAGCCCAAAATTGCAGTTTCGTAAGAACTCCCTCCCGATATGATTATCCCTATTATCACCCCAAATCCATACATCAACCCATGCTCCGCCCTTGTTAATTCCCATACCGTCTTTATTTTGCGTATCATAGACCTTTTCTTATTTGTTTACCGCCGAGAGTGCGGAGATGAGGTAAATGATTTTTCTGACTCTCTGTGTTCTCTGCGGGCTCAGCGGTAAACCAAAAGAATTTAATCTCTTAAATAAAACTTTCTTTTCTAAAGAAAGTTTTAAGCGGAGTCGCTGGGATTCGAACCCAGGTCGTCAGGTCCGGAACCTGACAGGATCTCCTCTACCCTACGACCCCTCGTTCATGGCGTTACAAAATGGATTTTCAATTTTCATTTTGCATTTTGCAATTAGCGTCTCTTTAACACCTCTATCCCGGGCAGACGCTTCCCTAAGAGATACCGCAGGAATGCACCCCCGGCAAGGCTAACATGGGCATTAGCCATCTTTCTTTTATCCATTCCAACATCGCTTATCGCCGCCGATGTATGGCCACCACCGAGTAGAGAAAAAGCATCTGAATTTGAAATTGCTTTAAAAATATCTCTCGTTCCTTCTGCAAATGCTTCTTTTTCATATAATCCTGAAGGTCCTTTCATTATCACCGTTCTCGCATTTCTTATTATTTCTGAATATTTCGCACTCGTTTTCTTCCCTATATCGTATATCGGCTGTTCTGGCTTTACTTTCTCCACCGATATTTCTTCTCTTCTACCTTTCACCTCGATTGCAACGTCCTCCGGATACTTTATTCTATCACCCTCATTTTCCAATATCCTTCTGGCTCTATTCACGCTCTCAAAAAGGTATTTATCCACTTTCATCGGAATTATGCCTTTCGCATGCAGAAAAATATTTCCAATGACGCCAGTTGTGAGTATACTATCTATTTTTTTACGCTCCAATATGTGTTCCATTATATCAAACACTTCCTCTGGTTTCACACCGCCAAGAACATAAACACAGGGTCTTTCTATACGATGAACAGCTCTTTCCAATGCTCTAAGTTCTCTTTCCATCAATCTGCCCACGCCTGCATCCAATACTTTCGGAAACCCAACCACTGATGCATGCGACCTGTGAGCCACCGAGAAGGCATCATTTATGTAAATATCGGCGAGAGGAGCAAGTCTTCTTACAAAAATCGATTTTGAATGCTCCTCCGGCGTTTTGTCAAGTGTTTCCTCTGCAAGCATTCTCACATTGTCAAGCAATAAAACTTCACCATTATCAAGATTTTTTATCGCCGCTCGCGCAGCAGGTCCTATTATATCGCCAATATATCTCAACTCCATGAATCTTCTGAGCAATTGCGCATGCTGCTCCAGCGATAGAAAATCATCGCCGCCTGCGCGACCCTGATGTGCGAGGATAACAACCTTTGCTCCTTTATCCGAAAGTTCTCGTATCGTTTTCGCATTCTCCTCTATCCGCTCCTTCATCTGCACTTTTCCATTTATAACTACCGAGTTTATATCCGCCCTAAAAAGCACTGTTTTACCTTCTACATCAAAATCATCCATTGTCAAGAAACTTTCTAACTCTTCACTCATTTCCCCCTTTCCACCCTTTATTCCCTCTTTCCTACTCTTAAAATCCCTTCTCCTCTATCTTCTTTATCAGGTCCACCACTCTGCAAGAGTAGCCCCATTCGTTGTCATACCACGCAAGCACCTTCACTAAACTGCCTTTACCGCCTATCACATTTGTATACTCCGCATCAACCACGGCTGAATATTTCGAGCCGATGTAATCTATGGAAACAAGCGGCTCATGAGAAACAGCGAGAATACCGCTCAAAGAAGATTGCGACGCTTTCTCAAGAGCACCGTTCACCTCTTCCCGCGTAACTTCGCTCCCCAACTCTGCCACGAGGTCAACCACGGAAACGTTAAATGTCGGAACTCGCAACGCTATTCCATCCATTTTTCCTGCTAGCGAGGGTAACACGATACCCACCGCTGCCGCTGCTCCTGTTGTCGTTGGTATTATGGACATCGCCGCCGCACGTGCCCTTCTCAGGTCTTTATGCCGTCCATCGAGAATCTTCTGGTCGTTTGTGTAAGAATGAACGGTGGTCATAAAACCCCTATTTATACCAAACTCGTCGTTCAATACCTTTGCCACTGGAGCTAAGCAATTGGTAGTACAGGAGGCAAGCGAAATTATGTTATGCGAGGCAGGGTCATATATCTCATCGTTTACGCCTGGAACAAGAGTTACATCAGGGTCCTTTGCAGGTGCTGTTATTATTATTTTTTTGCTCCCGGCATCAAGATGTTTCAATGCATCCTTCCTACCCCTGAACTGCCCCGTGGATTCCACAACCACATCCACGCTTAAATCTCCCCATGGCAACTTCTCAGGGTCGCTTTCTGCCAATATCTTTATCTCTTTTCCATTCACAACCAACGTGTTCGTGTCTTTCTCTGCTCTTATCTCTCCTTCTATCACACCGTGCACAGAATCATACTTCAATAGATGCGCTACCCAAGAAGCTTCCGCCGCTCGGCTATTTATTGCCACAAAATCTATATCTGAGTTGTCTCGTAACGCGGCTCTGAATACGATTCGCCCAATTCTACCCCATCCATTTATCGCTACTTTCATCATATAAAGTCATTTACTGTCTTTTTATATAAATATACTCTTTAGATCTGCCACAGCCATACAATTATCGGCAATAGCAAAGCTCCCATGCAATTGCTCCTCCGCACGCCGAAATAAATCGGGATAAGACCTATGCACATGGCTACGAGAAGAACCAGCAATCCTAAAGCACCGGTAAAAAGGAAAACAAGCACAAAAAGGAAAATTGCAATGCCGATAAGCATCTTTCGATATGGTATTTTCACGAAGAACAACGCGAATTGCTTTCCCATGTATTTTGTAATGAAAAAAGAGAATGCGGATGCGATTAAAGCTGCTATTAGCAAGTAAACCAATGCTAAAGGCGGAATTACCATTTCCCATAGCTGAACTTGTAAGAGTCGGCTTATTGCTATCGTTGCTCCGCTTCTCGCTCGAAAAATAAGAAATAGCGCTGCCAGGCAGAAAATTACATTTGACGTGTTAACACCACTTAAAGTCATAATTACCTGTTCTGGCTCCCTGTTTCTTCTTGCAAGCATTGCCATCACAGTTGCGTGTGCAGAAGTGATACCGGGCAGGACGCTGACCAGCGAGCCAAAAGCCGTGCCTGACATAACGGATTTCATAATTTCTCCTTTCTCCATTAACGGCTCCTCTATCCTTTGCTCCGGTATCTCAGGCGTGTAAAACAGCGAAAATATGATGGCTGAGAGTCCGAATAAACCTGTAAGTGCAGGAAAAAGCATGGAAGAACGAAAAAAGAATGGTGGGTGCACCGGTATGTTCAGTATCACATAACCAAACAATCCAGAGTGGATAAAGACAAAGGAAGAGAGAAGAATAGCCTGGTATGCTTCCATCCTTTCGCTAAAGCTCTCGGTGAGAATGAGCAAGGCGGATATTCCTAGTAGTATGTAAAGCATCTGGCTTCGAAGGACTTCGTAGAATTGCAAAGAGGCGAAGAGGAAATAGAACGGAATAAGGAAGAAGAAAGAGAAAATAACCGCACCAAAACTGCCTATTACTGAAAGAACTGTTGCCTCATAAGCGCGGCCTTCCAGAAGTAAACGGTGTGCGGGCAGCAAACTGAGTGCTGTATCTTCTTCAGGCGCGCCTATAAATGCCGCGGGTAAGAAACTGAGAAAGGTGTGCGCTACGGAAGCAGAGAGTATGATAGAAGCAACAAGGATAAGTATGGTTTCAGAAGGGACAAAAGCATTTAAAAAATGCAGCTCTGCTAATATCATAGGCGAGATGGAGAGAAGGATAACGGCGACGTTATTTGGATGGAAGCCCGGAACAAGTCCCGTTATTGTGCCTAACAGCACGCCGAGCATTGAAAATGTAAAGAGCAATAGTAACAGTAAGAATGAGTCCATCATCTTTCAGTTCATCGCATATAATGTCCTCCAAAAGTTTTTAAACCCTTTTCTTTTTTAAGTAAACTTTAAAACTATATATCATGAACATACTTGCCATAGACATAGGAGCCGGAACACAGGATATAATGGTCTATGATGACGAGAAAGGATTTGATAACGCTTACAAGCTCGTTCTGCCTTCTCCCACTCGCTTCTTCGCCGATGAAGTTCGTAAATCCACTGAGGATCTGGTTATCTTTGGTGACACAATGGGCGGAGGTCCCTTCACTCGTGCCGTGCTTGAGCATCTCAGGAATTACAAAGTTTACATGACGGAAAGTGCCGCAAGGACACTCAAAGACGATTTGGAAATCGTTAAAAGCTATGGAATCGAGATTATAGCCGAGGATGCAGTAGGGAGTATGAACGAAGAAGCGAAGCCTGTAAGAATTTCTGACTTTAATTCCGGGCTTCTGCCGTTCCTTTCTTCTTTCGGTGTGGATACGGCATTTGACGTTATTGCGATTGCGGTTCAGGACCACGGTGTAGCGCCACAGGGCGTTACCGATAGAGAAAATAGGTTCCGTTTAATCGAGGAGAAGGTAGGAAGCGGGATAGAATCCTTTGCTTATCTCGACGGTGTGCCGGAAAATCTTAGCAGGATGAACTCGCTATTTCATTCAGTGAGATTGTGGTATGATGGGCACATACTTTTGATGGATACGGGACCTGCTGCGGTCTTGGGCTCGCTTGAAGACGAACGCGTGAAAGAAAAGAAGAAGGTAGTGTGCATAAATGTCGGAAATGCGCATACCATTGCGATGTCTTTGAACGAGGGACGAATAGCCGGTGTTTTCGAGCACCATACGCACCTCCTCGATAAACAAAAGCTCGGTTACTACATTAAAAAACTCGCAGATGGAGAAATAACATTTAAAGAGGTTTTTGATGACGGTGGACATGGCGCATTGGCAATAGATGATAACCAGCCTGAGGTGATATCGTTGACAGGACCAAAGCGTGAGAAAATGAAAGGACTTGGTATTTCTTCCGCTCCCGCAGGCGATATGATGATGACAGGATCGGTTGGCTTGATAAAAGCGGTGTTGAAATGATTATAAAACCCCTCCTTCCGTTCATTGCAATAGGTCTTTTCCTTCTGGCGCTGGTATTCCGTAGAAGAGAAGTGGGCGCTTCAGGCTGGCTATTTATCGCCTTCTACTGCTCCTTCGAAGCTTCCGACTATTTCGCGTTGGATGAATACTTTGACGCCTCCTTAACGCTGGTATTTCTTGCCTTCTCGCTTCTTTTAGCTTTCCTTTTGGTAAAAACAAGCGAAAAAGAGGATTTGTTTTTCACAATAACAAAAGTTGCACTTATAACATCGGTTTTTTACTTCCCTTTCTCTGAAATCTCTTTTCTTAGTGATTCTCTCATTTACATCACCACTAAAATAACTACTACGATACTAAATCTCTTCAACGTGGGCGTTTATATGGTGTATCCTTCCGGTATATACACAACTGCCAGTTCTTTTCATGAGGTCTACAAACCGATAGAGATAATCTTAGCGTGCACAGCGATACAAAGTATGGTTCTTTTTATTGGTTTGATTTTTGGTGTAAACGCCCCTATGAGAAGAAAGCTAAAAGCCTTTTTTGTCTCTGTTCCTGTTATTTATGGATTGAACATACTCAGAAACGTGTTTGTCACCTCTGCGTATTTCGGGCAATGGTTTGGTTCTCCACTCCAAAGCTTTTACATTGCGCACGGTGTGATAGCAAGGATAGGCGTGATGATTTCGTTGATTGTTGTTGCCTACGCAGTGTTCGTCATACTCCCGGAGGCATTGGACTTAGTAGAGGATTTCTTCCGCTTTTTTAAAAAGACCTTTTCAACACGCATCAAAGGATAATCCATCTCCTCTTCGTATTTCATCCTTGCATGCACTTCCACCGCTTCGTATTCGACAACGACTTTCACGTCCAGCATTTCACCGCTTAACTCACAATATTTGAATTGATGCTCATTCTCACACATCCTTACCTTCTCTCTGTCTATTTTCACTTCTACGCTACTTACCCACGGCTGAAGCGATACACTTCTTTCTATCGCCCTCTCCAGCTTCTCCACTGTTTCCGTACTCACAGGCGTGCCTATAAACTGATGGTATAGAGCACCCAATTTGATGCCTGCTTCGAATAATGCTTTGTCTCTATCCGATATTTCCTTTTCCTCTTCCTCTGCCTTCAATCCTCTTTCCTCTTTCACTTTCTCCTCGACATTTAAACTTTTCTTTTCCAATTACTATATCCTTTACTTCTTCCTCACTTCCGCATACTTCCCTATTTCTTCAATCAACGGATGACCTTCCCAACTGCTGTCGTAAAGGAAAGCAAAGTTTGCCCTTCCCTTGTTCATTTCCAGCAGTTTCAACACATTTTGCAACGCTACTGTCTTAGCCTCGTTATCCACTTCTGCCGGTATTTCCGACTGCCCCACCGGATAACTCTCTGATAACTCAGCAGGATAAGGTCCAAACGGTGGTTTCACAAAAAATACATGGTCATAGTTCCCACTTTCCACCTCTTTTTCCTTTAACCTTTCTGTTGCTGCTGTCGCTGTTATCAATACGTTACCTGATAATTTGAACCTGTTCATCTTATAAGCATATCTCAATACCTCAGGCCGGTGTGCAGAACACTCGCTGAGATAAAAGAAAGGATGTTTTGTAGCAGGGTCGTATTTCTCTATCAACGCCGAATATTTCGTTATTTGCTTCAACGCGTTCAGTAAAGCAGGATATGCCCTGCATCTCCTCTCGCATAGCTCCCACAGGCTTCCCTCCGCTATACTCTGCTTTACCACCCGCATCTCCTCAAACGTAGCCCACAAGTTATGCGATGCCAGTAAATCCTCGCTTTCCTTTACCTCATTCACGCTGTAAGAGGAACAGACAGGGCAAGAGCAGGGAAGATACCGCAAAGCATCCACTTTTCTCGTACCATCACTCGTTATATATCTCTTCCCTTTTGCGTATAATGCATACGCTGCGGAATCGAAGAGGTCGCAGCCCAAAGCCACCGCTAAGGGGAAGAGCATCGGATGACCTGCACCGAAGAGATGAACAGGTGCGTTCAACGGCAAATTCGTTTTCGACGCCACGATTATATCCACCAGTTTATCAAATTTGTAGGATTCCAGCAGAGGCACCACACCCCCTATTGCATATACGTCAAAACCGATTTCTGCAACACGCTTTGCGCTCTCCTCTCGCAGGTCTAAAAAAGTGGAACCTTGCACAACTCCTGCAAGCATATTATTTTGAATTATGCTCCTTGCTTCTCGCATCCTGCTCAGTGTTTCCTCTAAATCATCCTTTGCTCTTTCTTTCTTCACGTTCGGCGCTGTTGGTATGTCCAGAGGCACAGATACGTCAGAGCCTATACGCTGCTGAAATTCCAATATTTCCTTATTACTTACCTCTACGTCTTTATACTCGTAGAGTTGATAAGAACCCGAATCAGTCATTATCGGCATTTCGCACCCCAAAAGCGAATGAATGCCCTTCTTAACGGCTTCTTCTCGCAAATTCGCTTTCCTGTATATTATATACGCATTTGCAATAAGCATCTCTGCTCCATACTTCTTCATTTCATCAGCCCCGATTGACATGAGGTTCGGGTTTATTACCGGCATTATCGTCGGCGTCTCTACGTTCCCATGCGCCGTTCGAAGCTTTCCTATTCTTCCCATTAAGTCCTTATGCACTATCTCAAACTCGGTCATATTCCAATCCAAAAAGAGATTGTTTCAGGTGATTGATAATTGATTAACAAACTTTAGTTATATATTCTACTTCGTTTCGTAAAAGATTTAATAAGGATATATGGGAGATAAAACTATTACTAAACCGAACAATTACAGATAAGAGGTGCGGATACAGATATGGCGAACGAAAAGGAAAAAATTTTGATTACACTCACGCCTTCAGAATCGAAGAGGCTGATTGCAGAGGGCGTGAAGAATTTGGACGAAGTGCAGCGAGCATTGAAGCATGGTATCGTTATAATAGCACTGGGGACCACAAACGCTTATGTAGCCGATACGATTTTGAATGCCTTGCCCGGGTCGGGAAAGAAAATAGATATGCAGAGATACGGAGCAGGTGTCATAACTGACAAAGGTACTTGTGTAGTCCCAAAAGAGGAAAGGGAAAAAGATGTGATACTAAAGAATGGAAAGATAAGCGATGAGGGTATAGAAAAAGCGATAGAGGAGTTATCAGCGGAAGACGTGTTCATAAAGGGAGCAAATGCGTTGGATGCCCGGGGAAACGCTGGTGTACTCATGGCAAATCCTGTCGGCGGCACGATAGGTTCTGCATTAGGAACGGTTATGGCGAGGGGCGTGAATTTCATAATACCCGTAGGCATTGAGAAAACAGTACCCTATTCCATTATAAAGGCGGCAAAGCGGGTGGGAAACGAAAAATTCTACAAATCGGTTGGTATGCCAGTAGGACTGATGCCCGTGCATGGTAAGGTGATTACAGAGATAGAAGCTTTGAAGATATTGGGTGCTGAAGATGCATTTCCCATAGGTGCAGGCGGTGTAGATGGCGGTGAGGGTTCTGTCGTTCTATGCGCTGAAGGCAACGCTGAGAAGATGGACGAATTGATGACGCTTATAACACAAATAAAGGGAGAAGCGCACGTAAAAGTGGTGGGAAAGGACTGTGGGGATTAACGCATTAAACTTTTTATAAACTGAATTGAAATAATAAAGTATGGAAAAAAGGAAGCGACCCTCTATATTTGATTTGGTGGAGCGGTATATGGAGCAGATGTTCGGGGAGATGGGGAGACTGCCCGCGCCATTCGAGGAGGAATTTTCGAGACGGATGAGAAGGGAGCCGGAGGAGAGAGAAGAGTGGTTAAGGGACCCGTTTGAAGAGATGATGAGGAAGTTAGAAGAGGAAATGCCAGAGGAACTCAAGAGTTTTGTAACGGAGGAGGAGACGCCGGAGGGTAAAATGAGAAGATACGGTCCTTTCATCTATGGGTTCTCTTACACGAAGGAGCCGGGAAAGGAGCCGGAGATAGAGGAATTTGGGAATATAAAACCTTCGCATAGAAGGATAGAGACCTTTCCGAGGGGTGAGCGCGAACCTTTAATAGATGTGATTGACCAAAAGGATGCTTACGAAGTCGTTGCGGAATTGCCCGGTGTCGAGAAGAAGGATATAAAGTTGCATACAACCGAAGACTCGCTTGAGATAAAAACCGAAAACGAGAAAAGGTTCTATAAGGAAATACCCTTCGATATGCCCGTAAAGCCCGAAACTGCAAAGGCGACTTATAAAAACGGTGTTCTCAGCGTGACGATAAAAAAGAAGGAGGGAGCGAAGAAGGAGGGCGAGAAGAAGACTGCTATATCATTGGAGTGAATGAAGGGAGGGCAACCTTAAGACAACCCTTTTATCAATTCAAAAAACTCCTTCGCCGCTTTTCCCAACCCTCCATCGTGATTCTCTATTATTTTCACCGATGCGCCGGTAAGACAGGCATAAGCCATTGACATCGCACGGTTCATGAATTGATGCTCTTCTACGCCCTTTTCATCCTCAACGTCCCGCTCTCTCGTCTTATCCCTCTGCCTTCGCCCTGATATCTCAGCCGGATTCGCTTCTATCAGCACGAACTGATCTGGCTTTATTTCTCTCAATACATATTCCGGCAATCCCGGAAGATACCCTGAAGGAGTCTTAATCGTGCAATGCGTGTCTATTATGAGGTTCATGCTTCTTTTCCATTCCGAGATTTTGTTACAGGCAAGCATCTGTATCTCCCGCTGCTTTTCACCTGGCAACTTCCGTAGATCGTCTCTTTTCTCCACAAACCCTTCTTCTCTCGCCACTTCAAACATCACATCTCCATAGTTTATGGGCCTGAAATCAACGTTTACGCCTTCCTCTTTCAACTTCAAACCTTCTTTTATCACCGTTGACGACCCCGCTCCAGGCATTCCCGTTACTAAAACCAAGGTCATTTTTATCCCTCCTTTTTCTTTAGATTTAGTCGCATCTCACTTCAATACCATTGGTTTTACTCAGTTTATAAAAATTAAAAATCACCTGATTTTTTGGTATTCCGAGCCAAGCCGCATAAGTAGCATCTCTCTAATCTCATTTGCCTCTACGCTCGTTCGCTTCCTCGGTCTCGCTATATCAATATCCATGCACTCCACAATGCGACCCGGTCTTGTGGACATCACCGCAACTCTATCCGCGAGATATACCGCTTCGTCAACGCTGTGCGTCACGAACAAAACAGTTTTCTTTGTTCTTTTCCAAATCCCCAGCAGCTCTTCCTGAAGCACGTTTCTCGTTTGCGCATCTACGGAGCCAAAAGGTTCATCCATTAATAGAATAGATGGGTCCATCGCAAGAGCTCTTGCAATCGCTACCCTCTGCTTCATACCGCCTGAAAGTTCGTATGGGTAACAATTTTCAAAGCCTTTTAGACCTACAAGCTCTATATATTCATTAGCAATTCTATACTGCTCATTTTCGTTAATTCCCCGGATTTTGAGCCCAAGAGTAACGTTTTTGATAACTGTTCTCCATGGGAATAACGAAAATTCCTGGAATACCATTCCCCTATCAGGAGAAGGTCCTTTCACCTCTTTACCATCTAAGATAATCTCTCCACTGCTTGGAAGGTCCAAGCCCGCTATCAGTCTTAGCAACGTGGTTTTCCCACATCCCGAAGGTCCTATAATACATAAAAATTCATTAGGTTTAACGTTCAGATTTATATCTTCCAATGCCTTTATCTCTCCCTCTTCCGAATTAAACGTTTTTATTACGTTACGAAGTTCAAGTTTGTGGTTCATTTTAACTATACCGCTACCGTTCCTTTTTTCCACTTTAGTATCTTCCCTTCTACAAAATACCTGAATATGCGGTCCATGATTAACGCTATTAATCCTATTATAATCATATAAGCAACAAGTCTGTCCATCATGTGCAACAGGTAGAACCTAGACCATAATCTGTATCCTAAACCCGCGTTACTTGCTCCAAGCATCTCTGCTGCAACCACACACATCCATCCTATTCCTATCGCTATACGTGTTCCAGCAGCGGTATAAGGGATAGAATGGGGTATAGCAACATACTTTATCAAATCTTTCCCTTTATCGCAACCTAAAACTTTTGCAGCGTCAATATAGACCTTATCTACTCCTCTAAAGCCCGCATAAGTATTTACTAATATTGGAAATACCGCACCCAAAAACACGATAAAACCCGCAGAGTAGTGAGTGAGCTTTAACCACATAATAGCAAAAGGTATCCAGGCTATCGGCGGTATAGCTCGCACTATTTCTATTAACGGGTCAATAGCTCTATCTATTACTCTGAACCAGCCCATTAGTCCCCCTATTGTAATCCCTACAACTGCTCCTGCTGCTAAACCCATACTGAAATGTAAAAGACTAACAGCAATATCCAAAGGTATAACTTCCCTTACTTTATAAAAAGCATAAAAAACCGAAATGGGTCCAGGCAACTTATATAATTCCTTCACAACAAAGTCCGCCAGTAGCCCCCAAATAACGATAATTACACATAATGAAATAATTTCTACTCGGTATTTACCTTCCAAGAGAGATAACCAATTATTTCTTTTCATTTTTTAAAAAAATAGGGGGGGATTTTAAATTCCCCTTCTCCTTTTCAGATATGCCATTGCCAGTAGCGCTGTAATAGCGAAAACAGCTTCATATCCGGGTGGTGTCGGTGTTGCACTTGGAGGGGGTGAAGGTGAAGGTGAAGGTGGTGGTGCAATTACCATGATTCTGTCATAGAAGCTTGTATCATAAAGGTCATCCTCGGTTAGTAGTTTATCGGTGAGTTTCATTTCATAATTCACCCTCGCATACTCGATACCCGAACTTATCTGCGGATGCGGGTCATGCACCCACTCCATGTCTGTCCTTTTAAAAGACTCTTTTGTCTTTTCAAGCTCAAACCCTGTTTTTTTCGCAAATACCTCAGCAGCCTCATCTGGATGTTCTTTTATGTATTTCGTCGCATTTATGTGTATCCGGATTATTTGCTCAACGAGTTCTGGGTGTTCTCTGATTAACTCCTCGCTTACCAATAGGCAACAGCACGCATGGTCGGGCCACATATCTCCTGAATGAACAACTCTCTCACCCGCCCCTTCCATCTCTATTATAGTAGGAGAAGGAGCCGGAAGGAACACGCCATCCACAGCCCTTGCTTCTATCGCCGATATTGCCTCACGAGGTCCCATTTCCCTGATGTCAATGTCATTAGCAGGATCTAATCCATTGTCACGCAGCCATTTACTGAGTGCTGTGTACTGGATCGAACCCGGAGGGAACGTAGCTATTTTCAACCCTTTCAAGTCCTCTGGAGAAGTGTAGTTTGCTGCGAGTTCAGGCAAAAGAACGAGGTCAGAACCTTTATTCTGCACTCCAGCTACGATTTTTGCATCCAATCCCTTGTCTATGGCAGTAATTGGCGGAGCTGTGCCCACGTATGCAATATCAAGTTCACCAGCCATCATTGCTGACATCTCTGGTGGACCGGAAGGGAATTCTGCATCCATTACTTTCTCTATGCCGTATTTCTTCAGCTCTTCCCCCCACCAGCCTTTTTCCATTGCAATCATTTCGGCAATCTGGTGTATGCTGGGTTGATAACCTATGTGCAACTCTTTTATTTCCTGCGCTTCGCATGCCTGCAATGCACTTAAAATACACAGTGCTGCTAATACGGTAGTTAGAGCAATCATAACTTTTGCTGATTTTACTTTTTCCACATTAATCACCCCCCAAATTTTTTATACCACTCAGCATTTTTTTATACATAAATGTTCTTTTATCGCTTGCGATTATTTAAACTTTTCTATTTTGTGCATTAAATTGCCTAATTGTATAATAACGAACTCCAAAAGATATGGATGTGAATTGTCTTTATACTATAAGATACGAGTGCGCTGAAGCATGGCTTTCCGGCTTCTTCTCCGCTACCACCGGCAAAATGTTGCTCAGCGATTCCAATTAGTATCACTCGTTTTTTGTTCATTTTTTGATTTTTTAAAAAAATACGAGTTCAACGATGTTTAAACCCCCTAAAAGGACTTTTAGGGATTATGCTCCAAACCACAGCCAACAATATCTTTATATATGAGAAAAAATCGGTATGCTTTTATGTGCTCTATAATGACGGTATATTGAAACTTGGGTTACGTGCCCTGTGTTTAAGTACAGGCTTCGTACTTAACAGTAGTTGGCAATGTAGATAATAACAGGATTGTCCTTTAAAGATTTCAAGCAGAAAAA
>JAFNKG010000117.1 GCA_017883965.1 Candidatus Methanophagales archaeon
CTTTTAGTTCTATGATTGGAAGTTTAGGGCATAAAGCAATTAAGGGTATTTTAAAGTCAATTGTGGGACAGCTTCTTCATTCGGGTGTGGCGTGGATGGGGCTTTTGAGATGGGCAGACATGCCGTCGAACGAAAGTTGCGACTGGCTTCAAACGCAAGCATGTAGTTCGTGTGAAAGCACGATTTAGGAAGGGACGTGTATGAAAAAGTTAGTTGCAGACTTGGCTATAGTTGTAGCATTATTGATGTTGATCTCTATTGTAACTGCTGAGTCAAATGAAAACTTTCACTTCGAGCTTTTGGCAGCTGACTTGAACGGTCTAAATGATTATTTAGAAGTTTCGCCGGGAGAAGAAGTTCATGTAACGATAAACTGTGATCTGCAGTACAATGAGAGCTCAGAAAGGGATAAGTACATCTTCTTTGCATGGGGTATGTCTGATTGGTACGGACCTCTTGCCTGCGGAGGTGCTCCTGCTTGGAGCTTTTCTTGTCCTTGTGACTCTGATATAATAACAGCCCCAGAAAATGTAGGTGAGTATCAATTGCTGGCTGTCTATGGAGTGTGGGAATCCAAAGAAGAGTTTGAAGCAGAAGGTGTAAAATGTACTGGTCACCTTGGTTTCTATGCTACAAACCCAAAAAAGCAGATAGGCACAATAAAGGTGCTTGAGCCAGAAGAAACTCCAGAACCAACACCAACACCAACACCCACTCCTACGCCAACGCTAACACCTACTCCTTCACCAATACCAACACCTACTCCCACACCCTCTCCAGAAACACCCAACATTACATATTTCGCTCCCCCCTCGCCCGTTTATGATGTTGATGGTGCGACAAGAACCTTCAACATTACAACAGACCAGAGAGTGAATGTTAGCTGGCTGCTAAATGGAACAGAGGTTCAGACAGCCGAAAGCGTGACAGAAGCATCCTACACGAATACAAGTGCCACAGTTGGTATATGGAACATCACAGCAGTTGCCACAAATGAAAATAACACCGTTAAGCAAACTTGGATTTGGACTGTATCTCAGGTAATATCTACACCAAGTCCAACACCAAGCCCTTCACTGATAGCAACACTGACTCCCACACCGACACCCACGCCTACTTTAACGCCAATGCTAAGCCCTACACCGAGTCAAACACCGTCACCTGAAGAAGGCAAGCCAGGAGCTGATTATCCCGTTCCGGGATTCGAAGCGGTATTCGCAATCGCAGGATTGTTGGCAGTAGCGTATCTTTTGAGAAGGTGGAAATGAAAGAAGGTGGGGCTCTCAGCAACAATATAAGATTTATATACAGTAAACACTACCTTATTCATGGTGATATAATAAAATGAGTTCCGTAACCGTAAAGTTCCGTGGGATTCCAGAAGAGATACTTAATAAAATGGTGGAGTATGGAATAGCGGAAACAAAAAGCGAAGCGATTCGTGTGGCAATATTGAACTTCGGGATTGAAATGGGGTTACTCAGTGAACAGGGATTAATAAAATCCCTTAGAGAGCATCTGGCTGAGGGCAAAATTTCGCAAAAAGAAGTTGCCGAAGAGATTGAGAGGGTTAAAATTGAGAGTATTCGTTGATAGTTCCGTATTTATTTACGGCCTCGAATTTGAGGAATCCAACTCCGGCATAATTTACAATGAAATTGCTAATGGGACTGTCAAAGCAGTTATCAATGAAAAAGTCATTGAGGAGGTCGTTAGGTACTTCGGCAAAAGGAAAGGCAGGCACTTTGCATATTTAATTGAATCTCAACTCAGGAGAGTTTGTGAAGTCAAGCAACGACAGGATTACACGGGTGAAATCGAAAAATGGAGGGGAAAAATTAAAGAAAAGGATTTAGAGCATTTAGCAACTGCTAAAGAGTTCGATTTGGAAATAATCGCCTATGATGCCGATTTTCTACCATTTGAAGAATATTACACACCAAAACAATTTGTTGACGAGTTAGGAAAAAAGTCGTATGATGTTGAGTGGTAAGACAAAGGGATGCCTCGGAATTTAGAGGCTGTCCCATAATTCCACAATTAAACCCCACCCCAATACTTTTATATCTTTTCAACCCCATATAATCCTTATG
>JAFNKG010000041.1 GCA_017883965.1 Candidatus Methanophagales archaeon
CGGTGGACGAGTTCGATTTACACATGGACCCGAGGAATCGAGAAGAGATATATAAGATGATGCTTTCCTCGATGAAAAATTCTGAATGCTTGCTGATTACGCCAAGCCAGATAACCGTAGCCGACCCAAGCGTTCATATAATTGTGGTGCAAAAGGCGTATGGGAAATCGGGTGTGAGGGCGGTTAAATAGAAATCGTTTCTTTGGAAGAAAAGGTTTTTGCGTAGCAAAAGGCAAAAGTGCTATCTTCTATAATCCGGCAAAGAAACTTCAATCCTTGAATGAAACTAAAGTGCCTTAAATTTCCAGTAAAATCAATAAGGATATCGGTATCAAATATCATCATCTTTGCCATTCTTTTTCCCTTAACTCTCTAACCCAATCAATCGAGCGTTTAATATCATCTCTGTCCTTCCAAATCCCAAAAACTTCCACTTCTTCCTTAGGAAAACTAATTTCCACTTCTATTTCCACCTCGCTGGGAATACCTGTTTCTTTATCCAAAGTAATTTCCCTTCCCTTAAGTTTACCCCGCACCCTCATTTTTCTACCCTCTCTTTTAGATATATGAAGCTTTATAAAAACAAATTTTAATTCCCAATAAAACAATGAAAACCGACGATTTATTCCGGCTGATAAACTTTTGCAAAACCATACAAGAGGAAGGGACCGACCCATTTGATTTAGACGTCAAAAAGTTTCTGGAAACGCTGAAGCATTATCTCAAAAAGTGGAAACGCATAGACGACCTGCTTTTAGACGCGGAGGCGATGTCCGAGTTAGCAAAGATAATCGAATTGCAGGGTAAATGGATAAGAGACCGCTCCTCCTCATTTTACATAGACCCTGTTTTAATGGAACTCAAACTAAAAATGCTGGAGCCTGTTCAGTTAGCAGACGCATTCTTTAAATCATGGCATCCTATTATATCAATGGATAGAATCACAGCAAAGAGGTTGAAAGAGGGACTGGATTACTGGAACGCGCTACTACCCTTCAGTGAGAGGAAGGAAGAATTTCCGCTACCGTCAACGTCAGAAACGTTTACGTTCGACATCGCGGATTTAATTGATTTAAACATCTTATCCAGAGCAGAGTTCGAGGATTCAATAAAAGCAGTTTTGAACGACCTTGAGGAACGAGGCAGAATCGAATATCACGATTTTATTTATGACGATGAATACGAGAACAGTGTTGAAAAGGCGTATCTGACGAGCTATTTAGTAAGCGAAGGAAAAGCAGAATTCGATATAGACCCCTTAGAAGAGGAAGTCTTTATTTCTCCGTGCAATGCAAAAGCAAACACTGGTGATGTAAGGTCTATCGCAATTTCGTTAAGCTACGAGGATTGGTTAAGATGGAAGAGGAAACAGAAGAGGAATCAACGCTAAAGACAGAACGGAAGGTGAAAAAGGCAGCCCAGTTATTATTCTTCAGGAGGCATAGAATCCCGGGAGTTAAAGGCTGGGAGCTAAAAAAGGCGTTAGGAGATGATTATATGGAAGTAATCGGTGTTTTAAATTCCGCTCTCGACAAACTTGGCATGGAAGTAAAACGGATAAGCGAAGAAGGAGGAATAGGAGAAGGAGGAGAAGAAAAAACAGAGCGCGACAGGTTTATGATTGTGCTTAAGAACCACCTGGTTGAGAAGGCATCAGGAGAAAGGATTGATGAGGTCGCCATGCTGTCTGCTACTTTAGCCTATATCATCTCGAAGCAAGGTAAAGCACCGAGGAAAGCGATTGAGGAGTTTTTAAGCGATAAATTCCCAAAACACAGAATTTTCTTCGCTCTGGACAGGTATATCAAGCAGGGATATTTGGGTGAGGATGAGAGGGTATTGTATATCGGATGGAGGACACGAGCGGAGGTGGATAGAAAATCGCTTTTGGATCTGATTCTGGCTTCTTGAAAACTTTTCTTGTACTTGTTTACCGCTGAGCCCGCAGAGAACACAGAGAGTTAGAAAAATCATTTATCTCATCTCAGCGCTCTCCGTGATCTCGGCGGTAAACAAATACCTTTTCTTTAAACATAAAATAGTTTTTTAACTCATGGAGCAAAAGAAAGCCTTTTTGGACGTTGCTGTTAGCATTTGTCCCTATTGTGGAACGCCCTACGCAGATGCAAGCTGGTATGTCATAGAATTGGGTAGTGATGTCGAATGCGGCGTGTGTAGAAAGACCTGGAACCCGAAATCGTTCAAAGTGGACAGAATTTTACTGGAATTCTTGTTAGATGACGAGGGAAAAGTTATAGAGGCGAAAAAGAAAGTGCTCAAATGATTTTTACCCCCGCCTCAGATATTCTGCTTTCTTTTACTTCTCCGAACTCCGTCAATGCTTCACTATCGCCGATAACGAACACCGTATCTCCTATCATTGCCACGCTGGCAACCTTCCCTTCTGCCTCCACAGCCTCTATTACATCCCTGCATTTGTCACTTATTACTTCACTTCGTAACGAAAATTGCCTTGACGCAAGCATGAATGTTTCTAAGCAGGGCTTCCGCATCAGCGTTTTCATCGCTTCCCTACCTGTTTCGTTTATTTTCCTTTTCATTTCTTCTCCGCCTTCCTCTAACACAGCCTTTGTCAGTTTTTTACCAAGCACAATATAGCTTATTTTCTCTTTTCTATGCGGTATCCTATCAATCACACCTATTCCAGGAGGGCCGGGCTTCTTTCTTATCACTACGCCACCGTATGTCTCAGCAATTACATCGCCTAAGCCAGTACTGTTTTCCACTTCTGCGCAGTGTGCGATTTGTGCGACTTCGTTCACTGTCATGTCGAGCGATAAAAGTTCGTTTAAGGCAAGCGCAGTGCTGAGCGCACCGGCACCACTTGCACCAAATCCACAGCCTATCGGGACTTCAAAGTCCGTTGATACCATAACATTAACCTCATACTTTCCTACCAAATTATCGACAACGTATTTAGTGGTATTTGCCTCTTCTTCTACTTCTACACCATTTATTTCGATTCTCGCCTTCACCGGAAGATTGTCATTACGAGAAACTTCTGTTACACAGCCCGATTCTAATACGATGCCGCAGCCAACAGAGCCTTTATACAACGGATTTTTGTTATCGCGTATCTCAAAGAAGCCAGTTATATGCGAGGGTGAATATGTCTTTGCAACGCTTTTCTTAAAGCGATGAGTTCTATCTTTCATCATATTTACATGCACCGATAGTTTTATAATTTATAACCCATAAGAGTAATATAATTCAATATTATTTAGTAGAGCAGAGCTAAAAATGGCGGGTAGAATCTGTTGGGAAGTGAAAAAATGCAATCCTGACGTGTTAGAGACGGTGATAGAAATAGCGGTGGGAATAGCAAGGCAAAGTATAGACCGGGCGAGGATGGGCGCACTATTTGTGGTTGGAGACGAAGAAGAAGTGTTAAAGAAATCAAAGCCCTTAATCTTAGACCCTCTTGCGAACTACCCGAAGGAGATGAAGGACTTAAGAGATGCAAACGTCCAGGGAACAATAAAAGAGCTGGCGAAACTGGACGGCGCTTTTGTCATCAGTGGCGATGGCTATGTTCTTTCAGCGGCACGGCATATTGAAGCGAGTTCTCGAGATATAGACCTGCCAATGGGTTTTGGCAGCAGACACATGGCTGCCGCTTCTATCTCCAAAGAAACAGATGCTGTGACGGTAGTGGTCTCGGAGGATGAGGGCGTGGTGAGAATATTTGACGATGGTGGGTTGGTTGGTGAGATATTAATGGGAGTATGGGATTTGGAGAAGATAAAGCCACATATAAAAGGAGAATATGAGAAGATAGTAGAAAAGAACTTGAATTTGACGATGATTGTGAAAACAACTTAAAGCTCCAGTACCAACCACGCTACCGCGCAATAAAGATACTGTTATTATTGTTTTTATCACTTTCAAATTTTACAGGGGCTATTCCTTTACCACAACCTTTATTGTCTTCCCTTTGAGCTTATCATAAAGTAACCTTCCAACTGGTATCTCTACTTCGTTTCCCATAATCTGGATTTTCGTATTAAGGTCAACCTCTTCAACAAGCTCTGAAAGATTAGATTCTATTACGAGACCTCCCTTGATTTTCTGTATTTCATTCAAAGGTGCGTTTAATAGATCTTCTACATCCTTTATCCCTACTTCTTTAACCCTTCTATCCTCAAATTTTACCATATATATAATTTACTGCTTCTCTTTATATAACTTTTTCTTATGTCTATTTGCATCTCTTACTGTTTTAATCCTGAATTTTCTGATTTTCTTATCGTATTTGGCGATGACTATCAACAACCGTCCAAAAGAAGAGCCTAAGAAATAATCACAGATAACACTTTTATACCGTGCTCGCCAATGGAAGAGATGCTTATCTCTTAACACCTCTTCCACCTCCTCTCCCCTCACTCCATGCTTTGCTATATGTTCGATGTCAGACCGCTTCCAATAAATCTCAATCCTCATCCCTTTTGTCCTATCATTATAATTTGATCCCATAAAAGCGATAAGATAATTTCGGGATACGTAAACGCTTTTCGATTTTTTAACTACAATTTTAATAGTCGCTTAGACACTTTATACACAACATTATTTATTTATCTCGTTATTATACTTACTTGCATGCACATGTCCACCAACACAATTACTCATACGTCAAAATCCATATCGCATCCACTTTTGAAAGAGGGTGTGGTAGAGCGAAGGAAGTATCAAATATCCATAGCAGAAGAGGCGAAGAAAGAATCTTTAATGGTTGTTTTGCCTACTGGCCTGGGGAAGACGACCATAGCTCTTCTGGTTATACTTGAGAGGCAGGTGAAGGGCAAAATCCTTTTCCTTGCGCCTACCAGACCGCTGGTGGAGCAGCATTCGGCGTTTTTAAAAGAAGTGTTGAACCTTGATGAATCGCTTATACAAACTCTCACAGGCACTGTATTGGCGGATAGGCGAGAGAAGCTATGGGACGACGCAAAAATAGTCGTTTCCACACCGCAAATAATAGAAAACGATTTGTTGAGTAATAGAATTGACCTCAGCGACGTTGCACTGCTGATATTCGATGAATGCCACCGTGCAGTGGGGAACTACTCGTATGTCTATATTGCGGAGAAGTATGCGGAGCAAGCGAAAGAGCCATTGGTATTGGGGATGACCGCTTCTCCGGGCAGTGATAAGGAAAAGATACAGGAAATCTGCGTATCTTTGGGTGTAAAGCGTGTAGAAAGCAGGACTGAATACGACCACGATGTAGCACCTTATATATTCAAAAAGGACTTTGAATGGCGTGGCATAGACGTTCCCGTGGAGATAAATAAACAGAAACGAATATTAGACAAGGTATTAGAGGAAAGAATAGGAGAATTACAAAAGCTTGGATTCATAAGAAAGAAGAAGGGCAGGGATATATCAAAAACAGAACTTTTGGCGTTGAGGAAGATAATAGAGGCGCAATTAGCGAGACAGAAGCATGCGGACTTCTACAAGGCGTTGTCTCTGCAAGCAGAAGTGTTGAAGATAAAGCATGCGGTTGATTTGATAGAGACGCAGGGCGTTTTCGCATTGAAGCGCTATTTTGAGCGATTGCGGAATGAAGCACTTTCAAAGGAGGGAAGCAAGGCGGCAAAGAGGTTGTTAAAGGATACTAAATTCGTGGAAGCAATGAGCACGGCAGCATCATACGAAGGCGAGCATCCAAAGCTGAACGCGCTGATAGAGATACTGCGTGAGGAGATTCGGGTTAATCCGGACACGAGAATAATTGTGTTCACTAACTATCGTGATACTGCGGAGATGATAATATCTGCTTTGCATGCGTTGAATTCAGAAAAGGAGGGGATAAGGGCTGTTAAGTTCATCGGGCAGGCGTCAAAGGCAGAAGATAAGGGATTGACGCAAAAAGAGCAGGTAGCGATAATAAATAAGTTTAAAGAGGGTGTTTACAACGTTTTGGTTGCTACTTCCGTGGCTGAAGAAGGACTTGATATCCCTGCGACAGACCTCGTGCTGTTCTACGAGCCTATTCCTTCTGCGATACGGAGCATACAAAGGAAGGGAAGGACCGCGCGTAAAAAAGTAGGGAAAGTAATCGTGCTTATTGCAAAAGGGACGAAAGATGAAGCCTATTACTGGCTCAGCAGGAGCAAAGAGCGCAAGATGAGGAAACGGATAAGCGAGATGAGGATGATGGAGATAGGCAATGAAAACGAGGAGAAGGAAACGATGAATGTGCTGGCAGCAGTCGAACCACAGGGACAGGGTAAGGAAAACGAGGAGCAGAGACAAATAACAGAATTTGAAAACGAGTTAAAATTAGCCATCTTTGTGGACCCGAGAGAGACGAGGTCGGGAGTAGCGCAGTTTCTGGAGAAAGCCGGTGTGGACTTGAAATTGCGGAATTTGGAGATTGGTGACTACGTTGTATCTGATAGGGTTTGTATAGAGCGTAAAAGTGCGATAGATTTTCTTGATTCGCTGATAAATAAACGCAGGAATTTGTTAGAGCAGATTCATCGGCTGAAGAGCGAGTATGAGAAGCCTTTGCTCGTCATTGAGGGTGAATCACTCTATGGGCAGAGGAATGTGCATCCAAATGTGGTAAGGGCTGTAATGGCTACCATAGCCGTTGATTTCTCCGTTCCCATAATACAAACGAGGGACGAAGCAGACACTGCATCCTTAATATATATCATTGCAAAGCGCGAGCAAATGCCGAATAAAACGGAGCCGAATCCACACGGTAAGAAGCCTTCGGCATCGTTGAAAGAGCAGCAGGAATATTTTATCTCTTCATTATCCAATATCGGCATCGTGACGACAAGGAATCTATTAAGGCGATTTAAGACGATAGAACGCATTTTAACAGCGTCAAAAGAGGAATTGATGGAGGTTGAACACGTGGGTGAGAAAACAGCCGAGCATATAAAAGCGGTGTTGAGTAGGGAATATGAGGAGTGAAGGTCTTTGGAGAAGGGAAGGGTCAATGTCAGCAGGGGTTTGGATTTATTAGAAAGCAAAGGATTGGCAGAGAGAAGAAAGAGAGGAACGGGAAATGTGGTTTTGTTGAAGTGAAGATTGAGGAATAGACGAGACGATGGATCACCTCCTCCCGTACTTCCTGAACATGAAAGCCAGAGCCAGTATCACTATAACGATAATCACCACGCCATAGAAGGCTACATTAGACGATTCCTCGACGATTATTCTAAAATCCTCTTCCTCCTCCAGTTGATCGCTTTTAACCTTCACCGTCACCTTGTAATCGCTGGGCGTAATATCACCGGGAGGTGTTATTTCCATAGTAAAAGTCTCGCTCTCACCAGGTTTCAAACTTGTCACCTCCTTTGGAGATATCGTCGCAGTCCAACCCTCTGGAGCGCTTATCTCAGGTTTTATATTCGTTATCGTACTGCCCTTACCGGCATTTGAAGCAGTCAGCGCTATAGAAGCCCTCTCACCCCTTTTTACCTCATAGCTAAGCCTGCGGGAATACAACCTCATTTCATAACTCCCTCTGACTTTTAACGTAAGATTAAGCTCATACTGCCCCGTAGAAGATTGAATTAAGCTTGTAAAGTTATATTCCCCTATCCTCACATCGTACGGGGGAACAAACTCCAAATACAGCGTTTTTTCTTCTCCTGAGCCGATGAAGAGCTCAGAAATGTCTTCTTTCCCCTCCTTCGTCTCCTTATACCTGGAATACCAATCCTCAGGTAATCCTTCAATATCTAATCTATATGTATCATCCGCCTTACCGCTATTTTTTATCTTTATTTGGTACAATGGATTTTCTCCAACCATCGCGGTCTTAGAAGGCGATTTGCTCGAAACTTCCGCATAATACTCTTTTTGTTCCAATGAAATGATGCCAATGTCTGTCGTTCCACCTATCCTTATCTTAAAATCCTCTGTCTCCTTCGCATGATACCCTTCCTTTACTATCTCAGCCGTATATTCTCCTTTTTCTAACTCCAGTACTATCTTCCCTTCTACGGTTGTCTTTGCATAATCCACAAATTTATTATTTTTATAAACACTAACTTTAGCACCTTTGATGCTGTCCCCGTCTTTGTCCGTAACAGTCAAAGCAAGCGTCCCCTTCTCTCCTTTATGCGTCTCCGTTATTTTAACGTAAAGCGTAATACGCCCGTCACCAATATCCACATGTATCGGAGATTCTCCAACCTTTGCATCTCCCGGTGTCTCTACGGCGAGTGTTACCGTCTTGGTGCTGCCTTCGGGAAGCAATACCTTATACACTTCCTTCTCGTCGTCCTCAAAGTTTATGTCCCAATTCTTCGCTTCCCGGTATGCCCACCATCGCAAATTGTAAGTGGCAGTCTTATCATTATTTATGAGCGTTAGCTCAAAAGTGGCAGTATCTCCTGCTTCTATCATCTGAGCCGGGAAATCGCATCTTATCTCTATTCTCTTCTCCACTGTTTGCGATGCCACCGGAGAAAGGAAAAAGAGCGGGAGAAAAAATAAAAAGAGAGTAAGGATTGGTACTAATTTCCTCGTTTTTGCTTTCATTTTTTCCATTTTCTACTTTTCATTTTGCATTTTTTAGCGTATATCCATCCTCATGAATCTTATGTATGCGATTGCAAACATTATCACCGGAAAGACCAGTAAGACGAGTAAATTCTTCCAAACCATTCCCAGAGCTTCGAGGATACTCGTTTCAGCGCGTGATTCTCCTCTCCATATCGAACTCGAACCACCAAATACAAAAGATGATTGAAATCTCGGATTGAGAACTGCAGAAGATACTTTTTCGAAATTGCTCTTTGGATCGGCTATTGAAAACATCTCTTGCACCCCCATCACTTTATCCCACCATTCCTGGAATTCTTCTTGTATCCTCTCTTGTTCTTCTTCGCTTATGCCGCCTTCAGATTCATTTATCTCGTATCTCGCCATTCCGGGATACTCAGGCATGTCTCCAGCGAGTTGCATGCCGACGATCGAGCCCGCTATGGGCATGACGAATGAGATCACAACGAATATCGCAAGCGTGTATGTTATTGCGCGGGTACTGTTTTTCGCAATCGTTGAGCACATCAGTGCGATCGCAAAAAACGAGAACATAAACAACAGCGTAAATCCCATGAAGACTAAAATCCTCACAAATTCGTCCCCTGTCGGCATGATCCCGAGCATCATTAGTATTCCTATCGACAATAACGTCATAACCAGCATCGCAAATCCAAGTGCACCCATTCCACCGAGCGCCTTACCGTTGATTATCGTATCCCTGAACACAGGATGCGATAACAACGACTTCAGAGAACCACTCTCTTTCTCGCCGGAAATCAAATTGAAACCGAGCGCTATCGCCAGTATCGCTCCAAGAATGCCAAACAACAATCCACTCATCATCTGAAAAACGAATAGTATCGAAGGTTTTTCCGGCATCCAACCCGGCGGCATTCCCTCTGGATGCTCCTCTATTTCCGCCATTTGTTCTTTATAGTTCTCCAATTGCTTATTATAGCTTTCAACGCCCTGATGCATCGCCAAAAGCGAAATTATCATAAGTATCGCGAGAATCACCAAGAATTTCTTGCCCATTACGTGGTCCATGAACTCTTTTTTTGCTACCACGAATATTCCAGCCATCTATTTACCTCCTTTATAAACCGATTCCATGAAAACATCCTCTAACGTTGGCTCTTCTATTCTTAACTCCTTAATTCCGATGTTGTCTTCAAGCAAATACCTCGATATATATTCTCTTATATCGGATTTTGCTTCTATGACCGCCCTTCTACCTTTGTATTCTACGTTAATGATATTTTCATGTTCTATCTTTGGCATATCTTCGTTCGTTGTTTCCACGATAATTTTAACGGTCTTCCGCACATCTAATTTCGTCTTGATTTCCTCAAGTGTGCCACGCTCTATCAACGTGCCATTTGAGATTATGCCTATCGTCTTACACACCTGAGCGACCTCGGCTAAAATGTGAGAAGAAAAGAAGATCGTTTTTCCTTCATCCGATAGTTTTTTGAGCGTTTGTCTGAGTTGTAATACGCCTTCCGGGTCAAGATTCGTGGTGGGTTCGTCCAGGAAAATAACCTCAGGATTATTAAGCAATGCCTGTGCGAGTCCAAGTCGCTGCGTCATCCCCCTTGAATATCCGCCTACTTTTTGGCTTACGCCGTCAAGTTGCACCAGCTCAAGCAGTTCTTCGATTCTCTTCTTCCTCTCGGTCGCATCCATCGTCGCGTAGAATCGAACGAAGTAATCGAGGTTTTGCTCCGCGGTCATATTGCCATAGAATCCAACGTTCTCCGGCAGGTATCCAATAACCTCCTTTACTTTAAGTGGATTCCTCGCTACTTCGATGTCGTTTATGAAGCACTTGCCTTCGGTGGGTTCGATCATTCCCACGAGCATCAGTATTGTTGTGCTCTTTCCAGCTCCGTTCGGACCTAAAAAACCGAATATATCGCCTTCCGCTATCTCCAAATTCAGACCGTCCACTGCCTTCTTTCCATTATATACCTTTGTAAGATTTTCCGTTTTTATCATTTCATCACCTTCTTTGTTTACCCCCTTCTTTGGTATTTACAGTATTCATCCTATATAAAGCTACAATATTCTTTACAAAATAGAAAGTTTTAAATACTCTAAGTCTAATTACTTTTACATAAAGTAAAATAAACTTTAAGGGGTGATGAACATGGGAAAAAACAAAGTAAGAACGAAAATGGAATTAAAAAGAGGTAAGGGACATCTGATAGTGGGTTCCGTACTTCTAATATTTGGAGGTATCGCATTTGCGATATTTGACTTTGAGACTCTTGGGGTTGGTTTAGCCGCTCCTGGCTTGGTGTTATTTATAGCTGGTTTGTATAGGCAACGAAACCTGAAACAGAGCTTCGTTTTGACGAAAGAATGCGGAGGATTAATGAGAGAGCGGGATTGTTTGCTTTCTGGCTCATATTTGGAACAACAGGAATTTTATTTTTGGTGTGTATCTATTTTCCTGATAGGTTTAGAACCACCGATATTTTAACTATACTCATGATTATCGGCATTTACTCATTCTATATAATCCGCTTTTATTACAACAGAAAGGGGTTTAAATGAAGAATAAACTCAAAGTTTTCAGAGCGATGCACGATTTAACGCAGGAAGATTTGGCTGAGAAAGTAGGTGTAACGAGGCAGACCATAAATGCAATAGAGAAAAGTAAATACAATCCTTCGTTAGATTTGGCGTTCAAACTTGCGAAATTATTTGACGTGACGATTGAGGATATTTTTGTTTATAGCGAGGAGCAAAAATAAAGGTAAAGGAAAAATGAATAAAGTGACCTTTATAGGAACAAACCATATATATACCTTTTTATAAATTAATATGCATTATATATCTTTATGTCTATCGAAGCAGAAGTCAGGGATATGAAGCAGCATTTAATTGAGCTTTCGGAAAAGATAGATGAATTGCTGTATGAGAGAGAAATTGTATCAATAATGAAACTTACGGAGAAATCATTATCGGAATTTTTCGAGGATGAGCCTGACATTTACAGAATAGAGGATTTAAAGGTCAGATATAAATGAAGGGAAAAATAGTTCTTGTGCCTTTTCCATTTATGGATTTAACCGCCACAAAGCTTAGACCTGCATTAGTTATTTATGAATTGAAAGAGATATTCGAGATATAATTTAGCTCTCAGGATTTAGCTATGCAATTACCTCTGTGTTAAAAATGGAACTACGTGATGCGCTCTCGGAAGATTTCGAATTCATAGTGAACTTGACCCGGCAGAATATGGAAAACGCTTATACATTTAGCCTGTATATTTTCACCTCGTTGCTTGCATAGAAAGGCGTGTAGCCCTCAATAGACTGGTTAGCCCAGAGCCGGTAGTAGGTAGTTTGATTTGTGAGATTGTTCATCCCAACCAATCGTCCATGCTCATCGAAAGTCATACTGATTGACTCATTGAAGGGTGTTAGTTTGTACCCTGCGGCATAACCTATTATGGGAGATATGAAAGCATCGCGTAGAAAAAGCATCAGGTATACTTCTGAACTATTATGTTTCTGTTTGAGAGTTTGAGCGATCTGCAGTCCTTTGTCAGGGTCCGTTGCCATTATGACCGCAGAGACCGCCTTTACATCCTCGTTCGGAAAGTGCATCTGGTCAATTACCGACCTTCGCTGTGCGAAATACGCTAATGAATTCCCATAGTCCCACCAGTTGATAAACAAGGAATCTGGGTCTGTATTGTTTTTGATGTACATAAATGCTTGTTTCCATTCGGGTTTAATAGTATAGGAATAACGCACATCATTTAAAGAACCAATAACAGGATTTACGAAGGCGATGCTCAGGATTAAGATAACAGCTACTGCCGCCAGCTTTTTCCATACTAATTTTTGCTCTTTCTGTCTCGCCACATCCAATATGAAAGAGGCTCCAATGCCAAGTGTTGCGTACACAAACATCGAGAACATGTCTATGAAATGGTACGCCCGAACAGCCGGAATCATAGTAGCGAGCAGTGCAGCAATGAGATACAAACCGTGTTTTTCATTGCGCTTGTAAAGACCGTATACACCGACTGCGGTCAAGGCAATCCCAACCACCAGGAATGTTCCGAAAAGAACATCAAAGCTTTCAAATCTTGGCGCCGAGAGATCACCTGTGAATTTATAGACCAGAGGACCTTCTGCAAATCGCAGCATCTGTGCAGCTCTTAATATCTCGGATGCCCCACGTACCGGATAAAGAATTAACGCTATTACAGAGCCTAAAAGCAGAGTTGAACAGATGAACACCCATGTTTTCAGCAGGTAACTCTTATACACGTTCATATAATTGCTGCGGTTAATCAAAATGAAAGCGGTTAAAAGAAGCCCATAAAAAATCAGAATCGCATGGAGGATGAAGTATCCTCCCCACGTGAAACCTGTGATGCCAATAAGAACCGCTGGAGAGATAATAGTAGCCACATAGATAGACTGATTCTTGAGCTCACCTGGAAAAGAAATCTCAACCGCTTTGAACGCTTTCCCGGCAACTAAGACAGTCAAAATGATTAGAAAAAGCGAAAGAGCATCATGGAAGACGAACCCCTTCATGGTTCTGAAAATCAGGAAATGAGAGAAGGAGGCGAGCACTCCTGCAATGACTCCAGCAGACTTATTAAACAGGCTTTTTGCAAACCAGTATATGACCAGCACGGTAGCTGCACCGAGCAAGGGTGGCACCAGTCCCTCAGAGATAACCATGCTCGGCTGCGTGAATTTGTAGGGGATAAGATCAATTATCCATCCCACGAAGGCAAGAAGATAAGCCATACCGGGCTGATATAGGGGCGCTGAGCTGAAAGGGTCTGGAACTGCCGGGTGTCCGAAAGAATAAATATGCTCTGCCTGTCGTGCCATATAAGCATCGTTATCCCATTTTGTCTCCCACGCGCCACCCATAAAGCGTATTGTAAAGGCTAAGATAAACAGCAAAATAAGAGGGAACAGCTCTTTCTTAACCATCCCCAACCTTGCGCTCTTTAGCATGGCATTACACCAATTTTTGTTCATTTTATTGTTAAAGAAACATCTTAAGATTTACTAAGTATTCAATCAGGTGATAAAAGTTGGTTAAACCAAGAGCTGCGTTACACGGACTAAGGGTTTGTGAGCATGGCGGAAACGTGGAAAAAGGCAATGAGGGGGAAGTAATAGACTTCAGCGTGAATCTAAACCCCTACGGACCGCCGGATTTTGTTTACGATGCGATAAAAGAAGCAATGGAAGAAATAAATTTATATCCTGACACCGAATGCAGCGAGTTAAGGGAGAAAATATCGCAAAAATTTGGCTGTGAAGCGGATGAAGTATTGGTGGGAGCGGGTGTTTCGGAGCTCATACAGCTTGTAGCACTTTCATTTGTGAAGAACATGGTGTTAATGCCGAAACATACGTATGGCGAATATGAAGTTGCGGCGAGGATGATGGGTGCAAAAGACAAGCGTATAGAAATGCCCTCGCTGCGAATCAATCCTGAATTAATAGTGGAAGAGATGAAACCTGATGATGTGATATTCCTTTGCAATCCGAACAATCCAACGGGGCAGTATCTCGGTAAAAATGAGGTAGAGCAGATAATAGACGAAGCTGAGAGAGTTGATGCTTTGGTCGTGCTGGATGAAGCGTATGTGGATTTTGTAAGCGATGCTTTTCCGTCACATAATTTTTCTACTCAAAATATGATTATTTTTCGTTCTATAACGAAATCGTTCGCTATACCGGGTGTAAGGATAGGCTATGCGATTTCATCATCGGAAAATATAAAGGAGATGCGGAAAATAAAAGTGCCGTGGAGTGTGAGCGTGTTTGCACAGAAGATAGGTGCAGCGGTAATTGGTGTAGAAGGAGCTGATTTTTTAGCTAAAACGCGCGAGAAAATAGAAAGAAGTAAGGAAAAGATAGAAAAAGCATTTGGGATACACTCGGATGCGAATTTTTATATTTTAGACGTCGGTAATGCAGGAGAAGTCAAAAAGAAACTTTTGAAACAAGGCGTCCATGTGAGAGATTGCACTTCTTTTGGCTTGCCTTCTCATATACGGTTCTCCGTGAGGAAGGATGAGGAGAATGAGTTGTTGATGGACTTACTGAAGGAAGAGCTATAAATTTTATTTACTAAAAGAAAGGAGTATGCAGTGGAAAAATGAACCACGCAAAAGATATTTTATCCGGTTGGATGGAGCTTTCCGGGTTCCCAAAGTTCACAACCACTATGCTCCCGTTCCTCTTAGGAGCAGTCTTAGCATGGGCTTTTGGGCATCCAATAGACTGGATTGTTCTTGCAATCTCACTGCTTGCGGTGTTCCTGCTAACGGATTTCTGCTTCGTGCTCAATGCGTGCAGTGTATATGCCGATTTAAAGCAAAAAGGGCTTGATTTTGGTCGTGTAGAAGGAACAAGCACGCTTCATTCCACCGCAGTCAGCGGGAGGTTTAACGCACTCGTGAAAGGGCATATATCGGTGAAGCAAGCGGTCACCGGTGCTTATCTATGTGTATTAGCGGCTTTACCATTAGGCGTGCTGTTACAGTTCCATTTCAAGACTGGTGTTCTGACATTACCACTCGGTCTCCTCGGCATATTCATCGCATACGGATATTCGATGGGACTGCGGTTCTCTTATCATGGATTGGGTGAAATAGCGCTAACCACAGGCGTGGGATGGCTGACCGTGTCCAGCGGTTATTACCTGCAAGTACCGCAGGGGAGTTTGCTCCATGATTTTGAGCAATTATGGCTCCCTACCGTCGTTGCACTACCTTGGATGATAGACGTGTTCAAGCTGAAATTAACGAGGGAAATTCCGGACTTCGAGTGCGACCTTGCGATAAACCGGAGGAATCTGGCTATTCGATTGGGTAAGAGTGTAACTGCCCGTCTTTATTTACCGTTGACTGTCTGTTCGTGGCTTGCATTCGTTCCTATTCTGTTCTTAGAGGTTCCATACAGTGGTCTCGTGCTGTTAGCCTTTCCGATGTTCTTCACTGCGAAGAGTTTAAGAAAGTTTGATTGGGAAACTGGGGAAGGACTTAGCGCTATAACTAAAAATGCTTTCATAGGCATGATACTGATTCCTGTTGCGCTTATTGGTATTTTTGTTATTAAGATGGTGGTATAGCCCCCCCTTCCTGATACCCCTGCCCTCATCGTGTAAACTTTTTCAATCTTATCTGCGAGCCCCTTTGAAAAATCCGTTAATTCCACATACTAAAGTTTTAAATACAGTGAAATCAAACTAAATATGGTGGAAAAGAAATGAGTGTGAGTAAAGCATTTGATTGGTATGTTAATAATCCAAAAGAGCTCAGGAAATATGCGGGTAAACATGTTGCCATCGTGGATAATGAAATCGTTGATATTTGCGACTCGGCAAAGGAAGTTTATGAAAATGCTAAGATGAAGTATCCAAATAAAAGCCCCCTCCTAACATATATTCCAAAAGGCGAGACGTTGATCCTATGAGAAGATACTGCTTTCCGTATAAGAAAGAACTATCCAAGATGTTTGGAGAGGTTTATAGACCTGTTGTTGATGTTTATTTAAAGACAAAGAGAGGAGATTGGTTTCAAGTATCTCCTTATGCTGATTCTGGATCGAATATAACATTATTTCCTGGGTCCGTTTGTGAGATTCTGGATTTAAATCTTGACGAAGGGAAGGAAAGTACTGTCATCGGTATCGCTGGTGAAGAGATAAGGATATTCATCCATACTATTAAAATCAAGATTGGCGAGGAGGAAATTGATATAAGAGCAGGTTTTTGTGTTCGTGAGGATATACCTTATCTATTAGGTAGAGCAGACGTTTTAAGTCATTTTGACATTTGCTTTGAGTCTGACAAGGTCTATTTTCTCGTTAAATAGCAAAAGAGCTGAAGAGGCACGTTATCAAATCTCTTCATAATGAATAAAATAGATTTAAGTAGTAATCAGGCAGGATGACCATCGAAGAGGACATCAAGAACGTAGAGGATGAAATAAGAAAAACACCCTATAATAAGGCAACGTCACATCACATCGGACGGCTCAAAGCGAAACTCGCCAGACTCAGGGACGAACTACAAAAACGTGCAGCCACAAAATTCGCAGGTAAGGGAAAAGGATATGCGGTAAAAAAATCAGGGCATGCTACTGTCGTGATGGTTGGATTTCCTTCAGTTGGTAAGTCAACGCTGCTCAACAGCCTTACCGGCACCAGTGCTGAGGTTGCTGCTTATGATTTCACTACGCTCGAGGTGATTCCGGGCACACTCCTGTATAAAGGTGCACGAATGCAATTTCTCGATGTCCCGGGGCTTATCCAGGGTGCAGCGGCAGGACGGGGACACGGCAAAGAGGTAATATCAGTGATGCGAAACGCAGACCTAATCCTTATCATCGTGGATGTCTTTCAGCTGCAGCAGTTCGATACACTGGTAAAAGAGTTATATGACGCTGGCATTCGGATTAATGCCAGACCTCCTGAGGCAGTCATTCATAAAACGAGTAGAGGTGGAATTATAGTAAACAGCACAGTTGAACTCGAGCTTGATGAAAAAACAATCCGTGCTGTGCTATCAGAATACAAAATACACAACGCTGATGTTCTTATACGAGAACGCATCACACTCGATGAACTTATTGATGTGGTTCTCGGAAACCGCGAATACATCCCTGCAATCACGGTCATAAACAAGATAGATTTGGTAGATTCTGAGACGCTTCGGGCATGTATGGAGCGATTTCCTGACGCAGTTCCTATTTCTGCGGCTGTCGGCACGAACATTGATGTATTGAAAGACCGAATTTACAACGAATTAGGATTCATACGCATCTATATGAAGCCGCGGGGTGCGCTGCCGGATATGGACAATCCGCTGGTCATAACGAGAGATTCTACGGTGGCTGATGTCTGTTCCACCATTCATCGCGAGTTCGTTACGAAGTTCCGGTATGCACGCATCTGGGGTAAGTCAGTGAAGTATAGAGGTCAGCGTGTAGGTCTTTCGCATCTGCTCGCAGACGGCGATGTGGTGAGCATCGTGATGCGGAAATAAACATTTATAAGTGTATAGATGGACAAGAAATCCCATTAAACCCTTTATTTTCTTTTAGAAAAACCCCTTTAATGTTTCTTTGGTAAAGCTTTCTTTCTTAAAGAGAGGTTTATTTATAAACACAGATAAGCAATGATTTAAACATGAGAATAAAAGTAGCGGTAGCAGGAGCAAGGGGTAGAATGGGCGGTCAGGTGGTGAGAAGCATCCTGGAAAACGCGAATATGGAACTGGTAGCGGGTTTTGACCCAGCAGGTGTGGGAGAAGAGATAGCGCCGGGAATAAAAATAACAAGTTCTGATGAGCTGGAGAAGGCGTTAAAGGTTGCTAAGCCGGATGTACTCGTGGATTTCACGAATGCCGCAGCAGCAGTTGAAAACGTAAAAGTCGCCTCTCGTAACAATGTAAAGCTCGTGGTTGGCACAACAGGATTTTCTGCACAGCAGTTCAAAGATATGAAGGACGCTATACAAAATAATGTCGCGGCTATTATATCCCCTAACTTCTCTATCGGTGTGAACGTCTTCTGGAAATTGATTGCAGAAGCGGCAAGGCATCTTCAGGCATACCCGTATCACATGGAGATTATCGAGATGCATCACTCGCATAAGAAGGATGCGCCAAGCGGGACGGCAGTTAAAGCCTCTGAAATTCTCTCTAATTACGTAGGTGCAGGTGTAAAAGGGGGAGGAGCATTCGTCTATGGCAGGCAAGGCATAACAGGTGAAAGAACGGATGAAGAGATAGGAATACATGCAGTGCGTGCAGGGGATATAGTCGGCGACCACACCGTATTATATGCGGGCAAGGGAGAACGTTTGGAGATAACGCATCGTGCACACAGCCGGGAAGCTTTCGCTCAGGGTGCAATAAAAGCCATTGAATGGATTAGCAGTAAAGAAAAAAGTGGGATATACTCAATGGACGAGATGATGAGGGAACTGGAACAAGGGTAATGAGTGAAAGCGAAAGTAAAAGTAAAAATAAAAAGGTGAAGGATTTAAAGGTGGGTAACACTATTGATACAACTTTTCTGGTGATGGAGAAGGAGTTAAGAGAATTTATAACGAAAGAAGGTTGCTACCTGCAGGTGAAATTAGGGGATGGTACGGGCAGTATAGGGGCGAAGTGCTGGGAGCGCGCAGAAAAAGTCGCTTCTTTGTTCAAACCCGGCGACATCGTTCGTATAAAAGGCGTGGTCGAATCCTTTAAAGGGCGTTTACAGCTAATCTTCGAGCCCAGCGGGATTAAAAGAAGCACCGAACCTTACGACATCGCCGATTATCTGCCAAGGACATCGAAAAATATAGACTTTTTATTCGATGAAATAGTAAAAACCGCAGAGGGTATGGAGAATGAATATCTTAAGCGGGTGGTTTTTTCTTTCCTCAACGACCCCGATTTTATAAATTCCTTTAAAAAGGCTCCATGCGCTAAAATACACCATCATAATTATATCGGCGGACTGATAGAGCATACTCAGTCGGTTATGGCGCTATGCGAAACCATCGCTGAGCTATATCCCGAGCTTGACAGGGATTTGTTGCTTGCCGGTGCCACGTTGCACGACATAGGAAAAACAGCGGCTTATGAATATACATTTCGTATAGACGTAACGGAAGAAGGCGGGCTCATAGACCATATCGTATTGGGCTATCGAATGGTGGCGGATAAAATAAAAGGGATAAAAGGCTTTCCGGAGGAACTCGAGCTTAGATTGCTGCATCTCATTTTGAGTCATCATAATTACGGCGAATGGGGCTCACCGGTAAAGCCTTTGTTTGCAGAAGCAGAGGCATTATGTTATGCTGATTTGCTCGATTCTCAGCTCAAGGAATTCATGCAGATACAGAAGCACGAGGAGATGAAAGGGAAAGAAGGCGTATGGAGCGATTTCAGCAGAGGGTTAGGTCGTTTCCTTTATCAGGGTAGAGGAAAAGGAAAAGCTTATTCTAATTCAAAAAAATGAATGAAGCCAATTTTTCTGATGAGTGTATTTTGAGGCTAATAAAACTACCTGATTTACTCTCGGTCCTCAATGCATTACTCGGCTTCTCTGCCATATTATTCGTGCTTGCAGATGTAAGCGGAGGTGTAAGTGTAAGTGAAAAGGCAATTAAAAATGCGCTTGTGTTAATTTTAGTAGCGGCAGTTGTTGATGGATTAGACGGCATGGTGGCGAGAAATGTAGAGTGTTCGCCTTTAGGCAAATATCTCGATTCTCTTGCTGATATGCTATCCTTTGGTGTCGCACCAGCAATAGTTGTTTATGCTCTTCTCAGGACCTATTTTGTTTATGTTCACGCTTCCGCTTACGCCCATGTTACGTTGGCTCTCTGCGGTGCGTATGTGATAAGCGGGCTGTTACGGCTTGCGAGATTTAACGCTAAATCTTTCTTTCGAGAAGAAAAAGTGTCCAGTAACGATTTTGAAGGATTTCCAATTACCGGCAGTGCGATTTTTTTAGCTTCTTTTATGCTTGTATTTATCGAATTGCATCTTCCATTTTACCCGTATTCCTACCTTCTGATTGGTTTAATGGGTATTTTATGCTTTTTGATGACCAGCAGAATAAGGTATAGAAATATAAGGGATAAGAGAATTGGAATACCAGTAGGGATTGTTTTTTTCACGCTGTTCTTATTCTATATATTCTCTTTGCAGTTCATTTATCCCGCACTCGCTGTGGTTACATTAACGACTTTTTACATACTTAGTCCTTTAGTATATGTAAAAAAGCAAAAAAAATTTATTTGAATCCTTTTCTCTTATATGATTACAAATAAATCGGGAGCGAGTCATGAAATACGTAAAGTTGTTTGAAGAGGTCGGAACAGGAGATGTGACATTAGTCGGGGGTAAGAATGCCTCTCTTGGCGAGATGATAAGAAATCTGCGAGAAAAAGGGGTGGACGTTCCTTCCGGGTTTGCCATCACTGCCGATACATATAAATATGTGATAGAAAAGGCAGGCATACGGGAGAAAATCAGAGATACATTGGCGGATTTGGATACGCACGACATGGAGAATTTATCTACAAGGGGCAGCAAGATAAGGGAGATGATAAGAAATGCGCCATAACTCAAAAGAACCATTTATTGTCGGATTTAAGGAAATAGACAAAGGAGCAAGGAAGATACCTCTCGTTGGCGGGAAGGGGGCAAGCCTCGCAGACCTTGGTAATGTTCAAGGTGTGAGAGTACCCGGAGGCTTTAATGTAGCCGTGCCATCTTACGATCGTTTTATAGAGATAAATAACCTGCAAAATCATATAAAAAAACTTGAGGAGCTTTCCGAACCTTGGATCTGGTTGGAATTAGAAAAGTCAGGGTTAAAAGAAGAAGGTGAGGAAAAAGAAGAACGGATAAGCGAGATATTAGAAGAACAAAAGAAGATGGAAGATGCTATTTTTGCACAGGGAGATAGGATCAGAAAGGAGATGGAAGACGGGGAAATTACTTCAGAGGTTAAGGAAGAGATAATAACTAGCTACAATAATCTTTGCCAAGAAATTGGAACTAATGATGTGCCTGTGGCGGTGAGGAGTTCTGCTACCGCGGAGGATTTGCCAACTGCCTCGTTTGCCGGTCAGCAGGAAACTTTTTTGAATGTTAGGGGAGCAGATAAAGTCATTGAAGCAGTGAAGGAGTGCTGGATTTCTCTCTATGGAAAGAGGGCGATCTATTACAGGAATGCACAGCGTGCAAATTTCTTGAAAGAAGCAGGAAAATCGCCATCTGGCGAGCCAGTGTTCCTTCACTCCAGAGTTCACTTGTGCGCAGTAGTCCAACAGATGGTAGAGGCAAAAGCGGCAGGAGTTGTTTTCACCGTTCACCGAACCACAGGCTGGCCAGGGATTCTTATAGAAGCAAATTGGGGGTTAGGGGAATCTGTTGTTGGTGGAAAGGTGATTCCCGATTTCTGGGTCGTTGACCCCAATACATGGGCAATTGTGGAGAAAAACATTGGTACGAAGGATGAAATGGTGGTGTACAATGAAGAGGGAAGAACAGAATGGGTTGACACTCCTGAACAGATGAGGAACATATTCTGCCTTTCTGATGAGCAGGTAATAGCGTTAGCAAGAGAGAATAAATTGATAGAAACTGATTATCGGAAGCGCAAACCAGATTACAAATATGGTGATGGTGAGTTTGCAATTGACAAACAGGATGTCATCTTTGAGCTCCAGCATCGTCCTGAGACGGTGTATTCTCAAAGAGATGAAAATGTCATAGAGCTGAAGAAAAAAGTAGTGCCAGAGATGGTAGCTAAAGAGGCAGAAAAGGCGGGTAACCTAATATTGAGGGGAGGTGTTACTGGGTCTCCGGGAGCTGTTACCGGCAAGGTGAGTATCATCCCTGATGTTTCCCAAATTGAGAGGGTGCAGGAAGGAGATATTATAGTCACTGTCAGGACTGACCCAGACTGGGTCCCTGCCATGAAGAGGGCAAATGGTATCATTACCGACGTGGGTGGAGCAAACTGCCATGCAGCCATTGTAAGCAGCGAACTTGGAATTCCTAGCGTAGTTGGCACGGGTATAGCCACTGAAGTATTGAATAATTTTAACTGTGAGAAAATTACCCTTGATGCAGAGAATAAGGCTATATACAAAGGAGAACTTCAACTCGAGGAAGTGGGAGAGAACATAGATGCGAATAAACTTCTGGAATCGTCAATTGAGACCCCATTGGGTTTGATTCTTTCAAATACCAACGTTGCAAGAAAGTTGTGGTCTTTATCAAAGCTTGGTGAAAAATTTCTCATATCCTTATTGAGGATAGAGTTCACTCTTATGGATATTGGTGTACATGTACGTGCTCTTGAGGATTATGACAATGGAAAGTTGAAGGAACGGGTAAAAGAAAAGGAGAACGAAGTTGTGAAGATAAAAGATATCATTCATCGCATCCAAGAAAAAACGAGGGGTTATCCCAGTGGGAAAGAATATTTCATTTCCAAACTAAGTCAGGCAATATCAGCATTTGCTGCCGTCTTCCCTAACTCTCCAATAATTGTAAGGACTACCGATTTTAAGACGAATGAATACATGGGACTTATTGGAGGAGAGCTATATGAACCAGATGAGGCAAATCCAATGTTGGGCTGGAGGGGGCTTATCCGTTCACTTGCGCCTGAGAATAGGGATGGATTTAAGTGGGAGTTAGAAGCAATAAAGAGGGCAAGAGAGAATGGATATAAAAATATCTGGGTAATGTTTCCCGTGGTGAGGAACCCTCTCGAGGTAAATGGTTTAGGGGAATGGGTAAGAGGACTTAAAGAGAAATATAAGGGTATTCCTGAAAAAGACTTGCCAAAAGATGTAAAGAGGTATATAGAGATGTGGGATGAGGGTTGGAGGGATGCATTCGAGATAATGAAAGAAGTTGGTCTTGAACCAAGGGAGGACAATTTCCAAGTTGGAATAATGGTAGAGGTTCCCACCGATGCTATAAGAATCCGTGACTTCATCAACACCGGGATTTCCTTTATCTCTTTCGGCACGAACGATCTTACCCAATTCACTTTAGCCGTAGATAGAGACAACGAATTACTGCAAAATATTCCTTGGTACTCAGAAGCCGATTCTGCAGTTGTGAGTTCTGTCCAAAAGGTTATCGAAGAGTGTAATTCAAAAGGAATAAAAACAGGCGTTTGCGGAAGAGCTCCCACTACGGTTCCAGGATTTGCTGAAATGCTTGTGAATTCGCACATAGATTCTGTTGGGGTAGAGATAGCGGCATATATACCTACGTGGGATAGGATAGGAGATGCAGAAAAGAGAAGGGAGAGTAATTTAAAGGTTAGAGGCGAATTAGTAACTGGAGGAGCATATAGGTAAAAGGGATGTATATAACGATAAGAGCGGTTGAGGTAGTAAGAGCGCCACCTGAAAGATTGGGTGACGATTTGCAGGTTGTAGTGAAGGAAATGCTACGGGAGAAGCTGGAAGGGCGAATGGATAAAAAAATAGGGATGTTCATTGCGATACAGGACGTTGTGGATATAAAAGAAGGGCGGATAATGATAGGAGACGCTGGCGTTTATTATGAAACGGTTTTTGATGCGCTTGTTTTCAGACCAAAGATGCAGGAGATAGTAGAAGGGAATGTGGTGGAGATAGTAGAATTTGGCGCTTTTGTGGAGATAGGACCGTTAGATGGATTGTTGCATATCAGCCAGATTACTGACGAATACATTTCGTATGATGAGAAGGGAGTGAAACTTGTTACTAAGGATACTGGCAGGACATTAGGGGAGGGCGATAAGTTACGGGCAAGGATAGTTGCGATTTCGCTAAATGAAAGTGACCCGGGAGATAGCAAGATAGGATTAACAATGCGACAGCCGGGTTTGGGGAAATTAGAGTGGGTAGAAGAGGAGAGGGAGAAAGAGAAAGAGAAAGAGAAAGAGAAGAAGAAAGAATAATGGAGAAAGCGTGTAGGGATTGTCACAGGATTATTGAAACTGGAAGGGTGGTATGCAAATGCGGTTCAAACGCGATTAGCAGGGATTGGAGTGGGTATGTAGTGATCGTAGATGTGGAAGGGTCAGAGATAGCGAAGAAATTAGGGATAAAGAAAGAAGGGAGGTATGCATTGAAAGTGAGGTGAAGAATGGTAAGATGGAAATAGAGATAACAAAAGAGAAGGAGAATCAGTTGTTGAGGAGGAAGGAAGTCTTTTTTAAACTGAAGCATGAAGAAGGCGAGAAGAAAGGGGCATCGCCAGGCAGAGAAGAAGCACGTAATGCCTTAATAAAGGCGCTTCGGTGCAGTCCAAACCTCCTCGTAATAGATAAGATGAGAA
>JAFNKG010000005.1 GCA_017883965.1 Candidatus Methanophagales archaeon
GTCGGCAACTCAGGCAAGGTCTATGGAATTGATATATCGGAAGGGATGCGCAACATTACTCGAAAAAGGGCTAAGGAAGCGGGGTTATCAGAGAGAGTGAATTTGAAGTGTGACGACGCTACTAAACTTCCATTCGAAGCGAATTTCTTTGACGCAATTTTTATGTGTTTCACATTGGAACTCTTCGATACACCGGAGATTCCGATTGTCTTGCACGAGTGCCAGAGGGTTCTTCGAAGCGGCGGGCGTATCTGTGTTGTAGCAATGTCTAAGAAGGGAAAGGCCGGTGTGATGACGAGGCTTTACGAATGGTTGCACAAGAAGTTTCCGAATTGCTTTGATTGCCGACCGATCTTTGTCCAGAAGACGTTGGAAGATGCCGATTTTCTAATCCTTGATGTAACAGAAATGTCCGTGTGGGGTTTGCCAGTTGAGATTGTTGTGGCAAGGAAAGTATAATTCGTGGTATTTGATTAGCTGCCAAGTTTCAAGATGCAGGATGCAAGATGCAGGACTATGATTTATGACCAGATTCCTCAGCTTTGTATCTTGTATCATGTATCATGCAGCGGCATTACGCCTAACAACCTGTAAATTTAGTTCCTGCACTCTTAACAAAATTCTCGGCAAACCCTATATAAGAAGCAGCATGTAAATGAACGAAAGAAGCGAGGCAGTTCTTTGAAATGATGCCGTCCATTCCATCTTTTATACCTTCCCCTCTGTGTATCTTATAAGCAAAATCAACGTTTGCCATATCTTCAAGCAGTATTTTAGAATAATGGAATTCATGCCCCTTAAACCTGCTGCCTTTTTTTCCTAATATACAATCCTTCCGAAACTCACCCTCCACATAATTTATGACTCTCTTTTCGCCGCTCATCTTCGCCAATCCTTTTAGCACACCACACATCTCAAATCTATTACCCTTATATTCGAGTTCTTCCATCAGATACGTCACCCCGCCACACTCCGCGTATATAACCCCGTATCCATCGTAAAAGTTTTTGAGGTCATCGAGCATTTGCGTATTCGAGGAAAGTTCCTCTGCATAAATATCCGGAAAGCCACCACCGATATAAACGGCATCCACGCCTCCCGGAAGCTTTTTATCCCTTATAGGACTGAAATATACGACCTCCGCACCTTCTAAAGCGAGTAAATCCAACGTATCCTGATAGTAAAAATTGAACGCCTCGTCAAAAGCCACTGCAATCCTGACTTTTGCCTCTTCACTTCTACCCGCATGAAAAATCCTTGCCTCCGGCGTTTTCAGAGCACTTGCAGACTTTGCAACGTCAAAAAGCACTTTTATATCAACATTCTCCTCTACTGACGTTTTTATCCCATCCAAAACGCTGTTAAAATCACTCCATCTATTTTTACATTCCGTGGCGGTAATCAAGCCAAGGTGACGCATAGAAATACCCAGCTCGCTCTTACGCGGAATCTTACCGATAACTTTTACACCACTATACTTCTCCACTGCCTTCTCCGCCTTCTCTCCATGTCTCTCGCTTCCAATATTGTTTAAAATAACGCCTGCTATCTGCACCTCAGGGTCAAAACTTTTATAGCCGTTAACCACCGCGGCAACACTTCTCGTTATGCTACTCGCATCAATCACAAGTATAACCGGGCAGTGCAGAATCTTTGCTATCTGTGCAGTGCTTCCTGCATCATCGAAATAGTTCAAACCTTCGTAAAGCCCACGCACTCCTTCTATTACTGCAATATCCGCACCCTCACAGCCCCTTATAAATACCTCCTTCACCGTATCTGCTGGCATCAAAAAACCGTCCAGATTCCTCGACGGTCTGCCAGACACTAATGTATGAAACCCGGGGTCTATATAGTCAAGTCCAACCTTGAAACCCTGAACCTCATGCCCCCTCTCTCGCAAAGCGCCCAATAGTCCGATACACACGGTAGTCTTACCTGCCGAGCTTCTGTCTCCTGCAATCAACACTCTTGGGATGGTCATAATAATATATATCTTTTACATGAGACCTAAACTATATATAAAGCGATATAATCAAAATTTTAGTGTATCTTGGATTCCTGCTATAATGTTGGAATAAGATGAATAAGATATACAAACAAGATGGCATCAAACAAAAAATATGAGGAACTGCTCTGGGTAGAAAAATATGATGATTATGAGAAAGGTGAGAAGATACCAATTGAAAAGCCGAACCTGCCTTTCCAAGTTGTGGAAACTGTGGATTTCACGGAAAGAACAAAACTCGGAGGAATAACACGAATAAGGTGGTGGAGGTGAGGGGGAGATGAATGAGGGGAAAGATTTAGAAGAAATGAAAATTTTAGTCCAGGATAACGGCGAAGTGCCGAAAGAAGACATTGGAGATTTGGGAGAGCAATTTACGGAGGGCCTATTTAAAGGATTTATAAGGAGGCATGGTACACCAGATTATACCATCACTATGAATAGAAAGGACTTTATCTTAGAGACAACTGTAATAGATAAGATATACCGAAACCCATTAAAAATTTTTTATGATATATGTAAGGAGATAGGGAATAAGAAATTGGCAGCAGACTATGGAATATCAGTAGATCCATCTAACCTTCACGAAAAAGATGAAGATACTTTCAAAGAAGAATTAAATGAGATTATAAATATCATCCAAGACAAGCGCCCAAAATATCAAAAATTTTCTATAAAGGGGGTAATACGGGATTATACCGTTACATTTGAAAGAAGAAATATAGATTCAACTAAACTTTGTTTGGGTGAAATCTATAGACCAGCATCTAATTTAATCCATACTTTGATAAAAAAAGGGAAAAACAAACAAATAGAAAAAAGTGATATATTATTGTTGATAATCCTCAACGATTTAGTAGAAAAGAATTACGAGTTACTTGATGAATTGTATAAACAAATGGAGGGAGGAACAGAAAATGAGTTTATCACTCAGTATCGTCTTGAAGAAACTGTATGGTTTAACACAAGACTAAAATGTGTTATAGCCGTTTATCCGGGGGATAAAAATGTGGTCGTCTGTCCTTCTTTATGTCATTATGAGGAGTTTAGTGCGGTTGAATACACAATCTTACGAAAAGTTATAGAAAATAAGGGATTTAAAGTGGATTCTGTTGTGCATAGCTCGACTATAAATGGATAAAATAACAAAAAAGAGTGGAAAGTTTTTCTCAACCATATACACCAACAATAACAGAATTGTTAAGGATGGTGCATAAAAATGCGAATTACAATGCTTGAAGAACTGGCAAAAAAGGGAAATACTTTCACTATTGAGCATGTTCTAAGTACGACAAATATTCAAAAAGAGGTGTTATGGGTGATTCTTTCACGATTGGAGAAGAAGGGATGGATTGAGCGAATAGAAAAAGGAAAATATATGATCATCCCGCTTGGTGCAGAGAAAGGAAAATATACGTTAAATGAATTTGTTATTGGTTCTTTGCTGGTAAATCCCTATTGTGTTGCTTACTGGAGTGCTCTCAATTTTTATGGATTGACCGAGCAGATACCAAATACTGTTTTCATACAGACAACTTCAAGAAAGAAAAAACAGGCAATTGAGGTCTTTGATGTCCGATACAGGATTGTTAGGGTAAAAGAAGAGAAGTTTTTTGGAATTAGAAAGGAGTGGATTGAAAACACGCAAATAAACATCACGGATAAAGAAAAAACAATAATAGATTGCCTTGATAAACCACGGTATTGCGGTGGCGTAATCGAAGTTGCCAAGGCACTAAAATATGGCAGCGAACTGGACAAGAAAAAACTCTTGGAATACGCCCAAAAGATTGGAAATTCGGGTGTTATTAGAAGATTTGGCTATCTCTGCGATTTCTTAGCCATAGACATTAGCATTCCTGAAATTAAAACGAGGAATTACCTTTTACTTGACCCCACGATGCCCCATAAAGGTTCAAAAAACGCAAAATGGAGATTGATCATAAATCTGGATGATAAAATACTTGGAGATTTGGAATGATACCTTCAAGAGAGATAAGGGAGAAAGCGAGGGAGTGCGGTGTTCCAGAAACAACGGTTGAAAGAGACTATGCTCAAAATTGGCTGTTAAAATACCTCGCAACTAAAGATATGCTTCTAAAAGGTGGCACAGGGATAAGAAAAATCTATATTGCAAATTACAGATTCTCTGATGACCTGGACTTCACTTTGCTGGAAGATTTAGAGAGGAAAGATTTAGAAAACCAAATCAGTAACGCAGTAAAAGGAGCTAAAGAAGAAAGCGGAATAAATTTTGATGATAGTCTTCAGATTGATGAGAATGAAAATGGATACTTTGTTTCTGTCTATTTTAGGATTATGCGTAACGTTGGGAATCCATTAAAAATCAAACTGGATATTACAAAAACCAAAAAGGAAATAATATTGCTTCCGATAGAAAAGAAGTCCATTACTCATCCTTATTCTGATGATTACAAAGCTGAAATAATCGCTTATTCTCTGGAGGAGATTGTCGCTGAAAAGGCACGTGCTTTATTTGAAAGAACGAGACCAAGGGACCTCTACGACGTAGGGTATCTATGGAATAGGGTCAATAAAGAGAAGGTGTTAGAGGTACTGGAAGAGAAATGCAGATTTAAGGATGTAACCATCAATATTTCATCCATCATAAATAGAAAAAGCGATTTTGATAATGCGTGGGAGGTTACACTTAGACATCAATTGAAACAACTCCCGGACTTTAATAAAACATTTGATACAGTTTTAGGAATAATTAAAGGATTTGAAGAAGAGAATGAAACCAACTGAGCTTTTAAATCAGGAACAAAGACGCCTAAGTGTAATGTCCATCAACATATTGCCGTTTTTGTTCTACCGCGCGGACAGATAGAAAGCCACTAATATTAAAAACGCATATTTATTGGATAGTTTCGGCAACAAGTCTATAGACACTATAATTAGATTTCCATCGTGGAGGCATGAGCACTGCAAGAAAAGCCCCTATTCTCTCCTGGTTTTCCTGCCCACTTCCAACTCTTACCAAAATCCGGAGAAGCTCTTAAGGTATATTCAAATTTACCTTCTTTTGGTGGCTCTATTCCGCCAGTATAAACATATTTATCACCTTCCCGCTCAGTAAAATGCAGGTTTATGTGTATCCATTTTCCTTCTTCAGTTGCATTTGTCCAGATCTGAACAAGCACATCCTCTAGGGGCACACCTTCACTCAAACTTACCATTGCAGTAACGGGTAAACTCTCTCCCAGGCCAATAGTTACTATTTCTTTAATAGGTCGGGTATCTTCAATCGAGATAACCCCTTCTCTTTTAAGCGCCTTATTCCACTGCCTTAAGTATTCTGCTGCAGTCAGTTCCGCCTCTAAGATGCGGCTGAGCCTTACAGAAGTCGCCTGATATTTTGCGAAATCATCAGGATTCATCTCTATCAGCCTTTTAAGTATGGCAAGATAGCTTTGAGATGTGGGATTAGCAGGGATTATGGTATTCCCTTCTCCGGGCACGGCAAAATTAACGATTACACCTTGAGGCTGTATAATTCCTTCTTTATACGGCGGACCGACTACAAGTCCTCCATTAGCAGAGACATCCGTCTCGGTATATCCCGCCGCCTCTGTTCCTCTGTCTGAATCCTGAACCTGAATATCGGTAGCGGCTAAAAGTGCAATTTGCTCTTCTATGGTGAAGTTATTGACCACTATTAACTTTCCCGGGTATCCTTTTGCTTCGAGCCTGTTACGAAACGCCATTAATCCCTTATAAAGCTCCTGGCTTCCTTTCCCGGGCTGAACACTGCCGAAAATGATTACCTGTGCACCCATCTTGACTAACTCCTCAATATTTTCATCTGTAAATGCCCGCTTGCGCCCTGCCTTCTCATCTACCAAACGACCGGAATAAGAAATTACTGGCTGATAAGGATTCAGTCCCAATTTGACCTTAGCAATTCTTTTCACTATTTCTATCTGTTGTGCTGTAGGAAATTCGACATCCACATCCTCAAAAGCATCCTTCAAAATTCCCCTGAACACCTTTGCTGAAAAGCTCCTGTCATCTCCGTTGGTAATGGAAATCAGCGGCACACCTTTATCATAATCCTTAACCTCTTCTACCTGGATCTCACTCACTCCATTGACTCCGTTAGCAGAACGAATCCCTCCACTGCTTATGTCTATAACTCCTTCTTTGGGAATAAACCACCATCTCACTTCTTCCGGTAACTTCCACTGTGATAAAATCCTATTTCCTTCCTCATAGCCAAATATCCCACGATTACCGTAAGTATGAGTAGTAAACCAGAACAGGGCATCGTCTAATACCCCTTTATTATTACGCAAAAATCTGAATATATTTGGAAGTGCAGTCTGAGCATCATTGGTGTGGATAACAGGAGATTTATACTCTTTCCCATGTCTTTCAAACGCTCGTTCTTCCAGAATACCGATTAACTTTAAGGCTGCTCTTGAGAAAAATTCTGTAAAGTCTTCCCAACTGGTGTATTCTCCACCATAAAAATATAACGTCTTCACATGGTAGGCTTCTTTATCCCTGACCAAGAATATAGGTATATCCTCCTCCCTGGTCTTCCCTGTGTAAACAACAACCTCGACAGGCTTACCCCCTACCTCTATTGCAAACCTTATATATTCTTTTATATCCTTTATTGACTTCTTCCATTTCACCTCTACCTCTTTGCCTTCTCTATTTAGCCCGTATGGAAAATAAGGCTCAATATGAATAACTTCTGCATCTCTGCCAATTAGTCTCTTTATTGCTTTACCGTGGTTGCGCATAACCCGCTTTAACCCGCCTCCTTCTCTTCCCGGATGCCAGATTTCACAGGCAATCTGATAGATACGACGCCCAACAAGTAAAGGAGCGTTCTCTTTCAGCCAATTCTCAGAAACTCTACCTGACATCAGCAAAATGGAGTTAATCAAAGGGTCCGCTTGCAGGAAAACACCGGCATCGTGAAGAATAGAAAGCAATCTTTCCTGCTCTTCTTTATCTAAGAGAGTTACTGCTTTTAATACCGGCCAGCGTGCTTCAACGGGATGCAAAGGCTTTATACTGGTTGTCCATGAGAGTAGTTTAAGAAAATTAAGTAAGGTATTGTAATCGTCTAATCTTTCTCTTAAATTACGGATAACCCATTTATAATCGCAGGTTAAAATAGCCAGCTCCGTGAATCCTTTCTTCGGCTTATAAAGTAATTCTCTTATCTGCTCTTCATTTAGCTTAAAACCATGTACAAGGAATTCATCTCTGGAAAGTGATATAATTCTTTTTTCATCAACAAGTGCCTCTCCTCCCAACTGCTCCTTCATATTAACCATTGTCTGACTGAGTAAATTCAAAAGATACCATTCTGGTGAAAGTGCCCCAAGATTTTCTACCCCTACCGCCAACTCTGCAATCTCTCCTGCTAACTTCGATGCTGCTTCATCCATTTGGTGAATTGTAGCTACCATTTTACGCTTCTAAAATCCGCACTATCGCATTCTGCCATTTCCTGAGCTTGCTTAATATCGCTCTCGCTTCTATCATTGTAAATGGTATGCGGCGACTAAAAACAGTTTCTCGATAGATTTCCATCTCTGCTGCAATACCCTCAAATCGTTCATCTCTTCTTAAAATCCACTCCATTATTTGTAATACCTCCCTCATCTTCTCCACCTCAGAAAGACCGGTTTCAATTAAAAATTCGATTGTATCTTTCAAATCGTCGGGTAGCGTGGGTTCCAATATACATACCATCTTTATCCCTTTCTTCCCCTTTATTATAACATCATCATCGTGAACCCACACAAACGGCAAAGACATGGGAGATATATTGTTCGTCATAACTGATACTTTGTTATTATAAGCTTTAAAATTATTTGTTTACCGCCGTGGTCACGGAGAGCGCTGAGATAAGATGAGATAAATGATTTTTCTGACTCTCTGTGTTCTCTGCGGGCTCAGCGGTAAATAAGTACAAAATATAATATCAATATCCTCTAAAAACCTATTTCCTCCATCAACATCCTTATGTGCTCGCTTATTTCATGAAACCTGCGATGTCTTCTCGTAGGATAATAAGAAATCATAAACTTGATGTTTTTATCCCCCATCTTCATTTCTAACACTTTTCCCGCTGCCTCGGATAATGTCCTTCCCACTTGCACTCGCATGCCCCATAGATTGCGTAAGATAAAAAAACCACGTAGCGCTGTCCTTCCTAATAAACAAATACCATCGGGCTTTATATACTCTATTTCTCGTTTAAGGTGGCACTCCGCACAGAGTTTTATAACTTTTCCATGAGGTGCTGCATTTTGCCCGTTTCTCGCCGAGGGGCATTTCGCTGTCGGCAGAAGATAAAAACCCGCAGCGATAAAATCGCTTACGGAGCTGATTTCATAGCCCAGGTCAGTTCGTAAGATCTCAAATAAACTATTTCGCAGTCTATCATTTGATTTTTTATTGTAGAAGTAGTAGCGACTGTTCAGAGGCGGTGCTTCGGAAATAAAAAGAAGCTTTACGTCCTGCGGCTCTGATACAGGAACCCGCTCATCAGGGCATATAACCTCACAATTGTCTTCTTCCTTGCACTTCTTACATTGTCTTATCTCCTCTTGTAGTTCGTTCCAGTTCATATTGCCATCGTTAGGGCATGCTTTCTTATCTAATTATAACTTATGTCATATACGCCAGATACGAAGGTGCAAGATAAAATGACATGGAAGGATGAGAAAGAAGAACTCGGAAAAGAGATAACTCGTTTATTATACGAAAAGGGGCTGATTAAAACGTGGTATCGTGATAATCCAGACGGTTGGAAGCTCGTTTCTGGCTTATGGAGTCCTTTCTACATACAATTACGACCGCTTCCTTCTTATCCCGAACTGCTCCGAAAGGTGGGACATGCACTTGGAAAAATGCTCAAAGAGGAATGCAAAGCAGTGAATAAAGTAGTGGGCGTAGCAATGACTGGGATACCTATTGCATGTGCAATAACGTTACAAGAAGGCATACCCTCTTTATGGACGAGAAAAATAGATGTCCGGTCTTTAGACGAATTTAAAAGATACATTCAAAGTTATGGTGAGCATACGCTGGTAGAGGGCGAGTTTGAGACAGGCGACCGGATAGCGGTTATTGATGACTTAGCGACAAAATTCGATTCCAAACTCGTTGCTATTGAGCAAATAAAAACCGAAGCGAAGAAGAAGGGTTTAAAGATCGAATGTAAGGATGTGGTTGTTTTACTTGATCGCGAGCAAGGAGCGGCTGAAGTCGCATCTCAGCATGGCATTTCTTTTCATTCGCTCATCCCTTTTAAATCGAAAGGAATTGAATGGCTGAAAACTTCGCTATCTGAGATTGAATATGAAGTCATCACTGAATATCTACGGGACGAGAAGAAATATCAGGATGCGGGGGTTCAAGAGGAGTTATATGAGGTGTGTTTAAAAAGATAATAAACTATATAGTAAATAGGGAAGAAATCATGAAAAAAGGGGGTTATAAAAGTAAAAGTGATTTTTTGCAGAGGAAACAATTAAAATGGTCTAAAAGGAGCGAAATGCGGGAATTCTTTAAGAATAGATCGAAAATAAAAAGCGGTGAGATTATCGAAGAAGTAAGAGAAGAAGAAGACAAGGATATATGCAGCGGATTCAATGCATGTTGCAACGGCAAACAATACCAACGCTAACGTGATGCTGGTTGACGATAGGCATTTTGAGAAGTTTTCTGGGATTGAAGACATGAAGGTATTGAATGTCGCGGATGATGCTTTTCGTGACGTATTTGCAGAAATAAAGGACAGTTCAAAGAAATTTTGAAGGATGGACGAATATAAAATAAAGATACGGGATGTTGCAAAGGTGGAAAGTCTCCAAGAAGAAGGTTATCAAATCCCTGTATTGCAAACAAGGGAAGAATTGATAGATTTCTTAATACGAAACAAAGCGTATCCTTACTGTAGCAAAACAGGGAAAATCTTTTTAGGAGATTTAAAAAAGCGGAAGACGAGAATACGAATTTTGAGGGAATAATAAAGAATGGTGCCGTTAGAAAATTGGGCTTGCAAACAGAAGAAGATTGCAGATTTCTTAGAGAAAAGATTAATTTCAGGAACTTAGACTCCGCTAGCTTCTCAGAGTTATGCTCGGTTGAAGGAATTGGTATGGCGAAAGCAGCCCAGATAAAAGCAGCTTTGGAAATAGGCAAACGGTTTTTACGAGAGAAAACCAAAATAGGAAGGAAAATTAAATCGGTTGAAGACGTAGTCAATTATTACAAGCCTTATCTAAGAGATTTGAAGAAAGAGGTGTTTAAAGTCATGTTGTTGGACGGAAGAAATAAAATAATTAATGATATAACAATTTCAGAAGGAAGTTTGACAGCAAGTGTAGTGCATCCACGAGAAGTGATAAAAGAGGCGATAAAGGAATCTGCTGCTGCGCTAATCTTCGTGCATAATCATCCAAGTGGGGAATCACAGCCGAGTGAGGAGGATATTGAGATTACCAATCGGTTGGTTCAGGCTTGCGATTTGGTGGGGATATGGGTTTTGGACCATATTATTATAGGTGGTGATGGTTATATAAGTTTCGTGGATGAAGGATTAATGAAGGCGGGATGAAATGAAAATAAAAAGGGTTAAAATAAAGAATTTTCGATCAATTGGAGAGGAAGGTGTAGATTTTAAACCGAAAGATGGATTAAATATAATTATTGGCGAGAATAATGTAGGGAAATCAAATATTCTGAAAGCGTTGAAGCTGTTAGTGGATACGTTAGAAGAAAAACACAAAGAGATTAGTGAAATTGAATGGTACAATGGAATTACTGAAAGAGAAATTGAAATATCGGTTGAAGTTACTTTAAATGATGAGGAGATTGATAAGGTAATTCAAAATCTTGTAGGAACCACCCCAATAGATAATAAAACGAAGATAAAACGACTTAAAAAGGATTTTTGTGACAAAGTAGAAATTACCATGTGCCATAAGAAGAGAGATGACCTCTGGAACTCTATTTTCCTTAAATGGGGCTTTTTGTATTTAGATAGAAGTAATAAAGGTTTTTTAAATCCGGAAGCTAAAAGTTGGAGAAATTATTACCCCATTAAATGGAGAGATATACTCTCAGAATATATTAGTGAGAATAATGAAAAATCTATTAATAATGTAATTGAAGAGAGACTTCAGGAAAGGGATAACGCTATAATCGAGTTTGACCAAAGACACCAAATTCATCCTGTTTTTATAACTATATTTAAAGAAAACTTTAAAGTATTTGAAGATATTCGACAAAAGCCGATAGGGAAAGGTAGCGATGCTTTAGAATCTTTCGATGGGTTATTAATAGCAGATGTTCTCTTCAATCTGTCTACGGGATATCACCCAAGAAGAAGGAAATACAAATCAATTCAAGAAAAATTTGGTGCACTGTTCCCTAATTTAGAGTTAGCAGCAGTACAGGACAAAACAAGCAGGAAACCAGACATCCACGTAATTAAAAAAACTACAAAATATGAGGGGTCTCTTAATTCTATGGGTACTGGCATTATAGAGATTGTGATATTCTTAACTAACATCATGGCATCTAAAAATAAAGTGTTTGGAATAGAAGATCCAGAACTTCATCTTCATCCACATGCACAAAGATTGTTATTTGAAATATTACAAAAATATGGGGGCAACAAACAACTATTCGTAATAACTCATTCTCCCTTGTTTATGGATGTTAAACGAATAGATAGCCTAATTTTAATAAGAGAAGGAAGAGGTGGGACTACGGCAAAGCAGTTACCGGAAAATCATTTTAGCTCTGAAGAACAATCAAAACTCGAGAAAAATTTAGATGCTGAGAGTAAAGAAATATTTTTCTCCAGAGGAATTTTGCTCGTAGAAGGTCCTACTGAAAAGGGTGCGCTACCTGTTTTTGCAAAATCTCTCAATTCCGATTTTGATAAAAACGGATTTTCTGTTGTTTGGGTTGGCGGTAAAGATAATCTTGAGATATTTATGAAATTGTTAAAAGGATTTGAGATTCCCTATATGGTGACATGTGACAAGGATGCGATTATGGAAATAAGCAAAGGTAAAATGGAGGGTATCAAAACAAGTTCATTATTCCGTCAACTCCATAATTTAAAAATACTAACTAATGAAGAAGTTGAAAAAATTAAACGATTTGCCAGTCAAATTGAAAATAAAAAGAGCTATAAAGAGGATTTATTTGAGGGATTAAAGGAAATTGCTTTAAAATATAATTGCTTTGTTCTTTCCGGTACTTTTGAAGATATTTTAAAAAAGTCGGGTTATGGAGATTTAATTGAAGAAGCAAAAAATATTGTTGGAAATAGTAACCCAAGAATAGGGAGATATGTTGCTGAAAAAATTGTAGAACAAGGTGGAGAAATCCCGAAAGAGTTTAAAGAGATAATTTCTAAAGTAAACCAAATCACAGAGGTAGGATAAAATGCCAAGAGAATACAAACCAACTGAGGAAGCCACTAAAGAAGGATATGTCCAAGACATAACTGGGGAGTGGCTCCGTGCAACACCGGAGGTTATGGATGCTAAAAAAGTTTTTGCTGATAGATTGGTCAATGAATTTGGGTACTCACTAGGACAGATACAAACAATTGAAGGTGTTTAGAGAAGGAGAAATAAGGATTGGGGGTAAAATGAAAAAGGAGAAAAAGAAAATTGTTGTGAAAGCAAGAAAAACAATTCGCCTTATCGCTGATAAATTAAAGGAAAGCTACAACCCGGAGAAAATAATCTTATTTGGCTCTTATGCATGGGGCTTGCCCGATGAAGACAGCGACATTGACATTTTGGTTATTAAGGATACAGAAGAAACACCACATCGCAGAAACGTGAATGCAAGGAAACTTGTTTCATCGCTTAGAAGGGGCTACGGACTTGATATTTTGGTTATTACACCAGAAGAATTGAAATCAAGGCTTAATATTGGAGATAAATTTCTGGAAGAAATCATTTCAAGAGGAGAAAGATTATATGGCTAAAGAATCTCGCTACTGGAAAGACTGGCTTGATAAAGCGGAAAAGGATTTGCAAAGGGTAGAGAAACGTCTCGAGAATGGAGATACCGAAGATGCTGCGTTTCACTTACAGCAAGCTGTGGAGAAGTATCTGAAAGGATATCTCTTATCAAAGGGCTGGAAATTTAAACCTATCCATGATTTGGAAAGGCTTTTAGATGACGCTGCCCATTTTGACAGCGATTTTGAGAGATTTAGGGAAATTTGCCAAGAGATTACTTCTTATTATACGGAAGAACGTTATCCTTTCTTCGTTTCCGAGCCAAGCAAGGAAGAAGTTGCGGAAGCTTTGGAGATGGCTAAAGAATTGGTTAAAAGGATTTTTGGGAAGATGAGAAGAGAGCCTGAAGAATAAATAGATAAAAGGGGGAGTTTTAAAGACAAGTGGCTACTTATATAGATCATAGCAAAATGAAATGACAAATCTTGACGAATTGGAAGATTTGTTGCGCAAAGACGAAAAAGAAAAGGCATACGAACTGATAAAAGAAGATAGAGGCATCACTGCTGAAATTTTAATGGATGAGGGAATCCTTTTTGGAATTAGCGGAGAATATAGCATTTCGATTTCTTATTTCGAGTTTGGGGAAAAGATTGCCGAAGATGACAAAAAAAAAGAAGTAGCACGGGAAAACGTAGCAGTAGCTTACAACAAACGAGGGTGTACTTATTATGAATTAACCCAGCATGAAAAAGCGATTGACGACTACAACAAGGCAATTGAATTTAATCCAAATTATGTCGAGGCTTACTATAACCGTGGAAAAGCTTATCATGAATTGAAACAGCATGAAGAAGCGATTGCCGATTACAACAAGGTAATGGAACTCAATCCATATCTTGCGGAGGCTTACAACAACCGTGGAGTTGCTTATTGTGAATTAGAACAATATGAAGAAGGGGTTGAAGATTACAACAAGGCAATTGAATTTGATCCAAATCATGTCGAGGCTTACTATAACCGTGGAAAATCTTATCATAAATTGAAACAGCATGAAAAGGCGATTGAAGATTTTAACAAGGCGATAGAACTCAATCCAGAATACGCTGATGCTTATATCAGTCGTGGGCTTGTTTATCGTGAATTATATCAGTATGAAAAGGCAATTGAAGATTTTAACAAGGCAATAGAACTTAATCCAAAATATACTGGGGCTTACTACAACCGTGGAATTGCTTATCATGAATTAAAGCAGCATGCGAAAGCGATTGAAGATTACAATAAGGCAATAGAACTTAATCCAAAAGATGCTGAGGCTTATGCAAATCGTGGAGGGATTCACCTTCAAACAAATAACGATTTAGACACTGCAATTGGCGATTTTAAGACTGCAAGAGACCTTTTTGAAGGGAAAGATAAAGAGAGGATGCTTGGATTTGTAGAGTGGGCAAAGGCAAGGAAGGAGATGAACATGAAGAATTGGGGTGATTTTAGAGAACGAATGAACGAAGCAAAAGAAATCTTTGAGAGAATCAACGACCCTTTATCTCTTTCATTTGCCGCTTCTATAAAATTCTCTTATCTGGATGAGGAATTAGATAACGCTTTAAACATCCCCGATCCAATAAAAGCATTGGAAGAGATTGAAACGGCATTAAAAAATCTTCCTGAGGTTGAAGGATTGATTGACCCTGAGGCAACGATATTTGGTGCAAGAGTTTCATCTTTTGCAATCCTAAGCGAGTTTATTAGCTCCATGAGAAGTATTGACGAGAACACGGATTTAAGAATGGTTAAAGCCAAACTTGCTGAATTGCTTAAATATTCAAAAAAAGCGGAAGAAGCGTTTGAAGCAGTCGATTTCATCAAAGGGAAGACGGCAATTGTGGATATTCAAGACGTTATAAGCTCAGCTAAACAAGAGATAGGAAAAATAGAATGGGCTGCGAACAAAAAGCAAAAGGCTTTGGAGATACTTAGGGGATATTGGTCAAGACTTAGCTCTGCTATAAAAGTGATGAATGGTATTTCAACTCGCGAAATTGAAAACATTACCTTGGGAAGGGAAATAAGAGAGATGAAAAGTGAATTGCGCGATGGATTTACTGAAACAAAAGAGATGATCTCAGAAGGGTTCGAGAAAAGTAGCGAAGAGCATAAAGAGATTTTAGAGAAAATCTACGCGACCGAAAATATTCTGTTGCAAAAGGATGTAGCGAATGCACGGTATAGAATAGAATTTCCACCATCCCCTTCTCCAACAAAAATTATTGTTGATATCCCAATGGGGAAACTAACAGAGGAGCAAATAGAAGAAAAAGCAGAAGAGATAGCTTATAAATTTAAATATCTGAAGAGCAAGGTAAAGGAGGAGTTTTTGGAGGCAATTAAGCGTATACCGGAAATAGGTGATAAGCTTCTGAAGAGGTTGAAGAAGACAAGAGGTTAAATAAGGCAGAGTTTGCCTTTTTGGAGATTTTGCAAAACTGCTCTCACTTCGATAATAAAAAACTTTGTGAAAAGCACTCTCTTTCTAAGAAGAAACCTGTGTTGAGAAATGATTTTATTCAAACTCCTTCAACCCATAACAAAACCTCTTCAACTTCTCTTTACCCCTTTCGAGCATGAAATTCGCCTTCGATAAGATAAAATCCAGATGCGCTTCACTGCAAAACATCATCCCGTCTTTACCCAGAGGAACGTCCATCCTTTCCGTGCTCATTATCTCCACCACCACTCTTTCATTATCCCTTGAAATCGCCTTTATGCTACTGTATTTAAAGCCGGATTCAATCGCTATCCTTAACAATCCCTTTGCCTTCTCTAAACCCCTACACGCCACGTGCAATATCGGCGATTGTGATAACAACCATATCTCGCCTTTTTCTGAAGCCTTTAACGCCTCTAACACTTCCTCCTTCCTTACTGAACGATGCCACTTGCCAATAAATGTCGCTTCTCGCTTCGCACCTATCTCAGGTAAACGAATCAAGGATATTCTGCCTGAGCAACTGCTCGTTGTAAAGAATCCTTCGAGGCTGTTCAGCTTCTCTATTATCTCCTCCACTTCTTCGTCTGCTCCCCTTATCCGCAGTTTCTCAAGCGCCCTCTTCTTCTGCTCTTTAAATTCCGACATCAACAACAGAAAAATTCCAAAAGTTATTTATAATATCCCAACAACCAACATACTATAAATTAATCAAAGAAGCAAGCGAAAAATGATAGAGCTGGATGTATTCCTAAAAGACTACGTATTCCTCGCTATCGGGCTGTTAATCGCACTCACGATATTGTTGTGTTTATACAGAGCAGTGCTTGGACCAGGCGTGTTTAATCGCGTGACAGCGGTGAATGTAATAGGGACAAAAACAATCGTTCTCTTAGTTATTATAGGCTATATATTCGAAAGACCTCTGTTCTTTGACATCTCGCTTCTCTATGCAATGCTAAATTTCATTGCCACTTTAGTTTTCGCAAAATATTTAGAGAGGGGTGAGGTATGCTTGAGATAATCGTGATATTACTCCTAGCTGTCGGAATTTTCTTTATGTTCACCGGCGCAATTGGATTATTACGATTGCCTGACTTTTATACAAGACTGCATGCAACAGGGAAGTGCGACACGCTTGGAGAAGTCCTTATAATCTTTGGTTTGTTGTTATACCATTTATTCCATTACCCGGAAACACCTCTCGTACCTGTGAAGCTTCTATTTTTAATAATATTTATTTTTCTCGCCAATCCAACAGCGACACATGCGATAATGAAAGCGGCTTATAATACAGGTGTGAAGCCCTGGAAGGTGGGGGAAGAGAGAAGATGAAAGGTAAAGGAGGAAAGGGATTTGGAATACTTGTAACGTTTTGTGCCATGTTTCTGTTCTGGCTCCTCTTATCTGGTTTTTTCGATGCTTTCCATCTCACAGCAGGTGTGATATGCAGTGCGATTGTGGCGTTGATTTCTCATGACCTGCTGGTAAAGGAAAAGGGCGATAAAATGCTTTTGAAGTCCTTTAAGTTCGTTATTTACCTCGGCTGGGAGTTGTGGCAGATAGTATTGGCGAACTTCGATGTCGCATATCGTGTTCTACATCCAAAGATGCCGATAGACCCTCGTATAATAGAATTTGATACTTCCTTGAGAAGCGATTTTGCTCTCGTTACCTTAGCTAATTCCATCACCTTAACGCCCGGAACGATAACTATATTGGTAGACCCAGAAAAAGGTACGTTCTGGGTGCATGCAATAGCAAAAAAACCCGCGGATGGGCTCTTAGTGGATAAGACGATGCAGAGGAAAGTGGCTAACGTGTATATGGAATGGTGATAAAAATGACAGTTTTTTATATTATATTTATAAACAACAGAAATAGGAGATAAATAAAAAATGATATGGCAGCTTGACCTCATACTGCTGTTTTTAATTGTGGTTATCGCGATAGCTTCAATAACTGTGAGAGACCTTTTGAGTGCAATCATGTTATTGGGTGCATATAGTTTTCTGATGGCAATGGTCTGGGTAGAGATGCATTCGGTGGATGTGGGCTTTACAGAGGCTGCCGTCGGCGCCGGTGCAACCACCGCTTTCTTAATCGCTGCTTTATCCAGGACAGTGAGGTGGGAGAAGAAATGAAACTACTGCCGACAATGGGACTCATTTTTGTAATCCTTTTAGGCGGTCTTTTCATATACGTAGCGGAAGATATACCCGCATTTGGAGACCCGTACTCTCCTCCTAATAAGTATGTCAACTTGTCTATCAGTATTGATGCCGCTGAGTTAGAGGATAATTTGAACCAGGGTGTTATCCCTGCGAGTTTAATGGATAAAATTGAAGAGAGAGGGCTTCCACTACCTTCCAGGATTGAGAAGGTGGAGGAGGGATGGGACATGATAATTGAAAAGGGGGAGTTGCATTATCATGAGGAAGAGAGATATTACTTTGTCACTGAGGAAGGCGATGCGTTGTGGGTTTACCGGTATGCGCCTATCGTGAGATACATAGAGAAAGGTCACGAGGAGACAGAAGTGCCGAATATGGTAACCTATATTCTCGCGGATTACAGGGGTTACGATACGCTTGGTGAGACCACTGTCATATTTACCGCTGGTGTGGCGGTTATATTATTATTGAGGAGGCGAGAGAAAAGACCTGAATAGACAATGCGAATAGGTAATGAAGGTATGTCGGTCACATTATTGTTGAGGAGGCGAGGTAAGCTTTGAACCCGGAAAATAGTGAGATAGGAAAAGGCAGGGCGGGGGGTGGAGATGTCATAGTAGAGACAGTATCGAGACTGATGGTACCTTTTATCCAGTTGTTTGCATTGTATGTGATAATACATGGAGCAGGCGGACCCGGGGGAGGATTTCAAGGAGGAGTTATATTCGCCGCTTCTTTTGTCTTACTCGTCATCGCTTTTGGGATTGTTGATGCAGGCGACAGATTCCCGGAGGCTGCAAATATCGCTTTCATCAGTCTTGGAGTGTATATCTTTGCTGGAGTGGGACTCCTATGCATAATCCTGAGTTTAGGAGCTGCGCAGTACCTCAACTATGGTTTCATTCCATTAACAACCCATTTCGAGGAGAATAGGGCTTTGGGAATAGACCTCGTAGAGGTAGGAATAGGAATAACAGTAATGGCAGTAATCACTTCTATATTTTTTAACCTCGCGTGGAAAAGAGAAAGTGAAGAAGGAGGTAGGGAGGAATAGAAATGATGGAATGGCTAATCGAGGAAATATTTGCAAAATATAATTACTGGGTTTCCATAATTCTCATGCTCATCGGTTTCTATGCGATGATAGCAAAGGATAATCTGATAAAGAAGGTCATCGGATTGACCATATTCCAAACCGCTATATTCCTGTTCTTCATATCGCTGGGTGATATGGTAGGAGGAACCGAGCCAATCTATATAAAAGGATACGAAGGCTTATACGTGAATCCGTTACCTCACGTGCTTATCCTGACGGCAATAGTGGTGGCAGTATCCACAACCGCAGTTGCCCTCGCTCTGGTAATAAGGATGTATGAGGAATACGGGACGATAGAGGAAGAGGAGATAATAGAGAAGGAGAGAGAATTGGGGCTGTAGCATCACGGCGCACATTGAAAGCTCAAATCCCCACTGATTTTTGAGCAGATAAGCGCTGAGAGGGGCTAAAAAGCGTGTCACCGGTGTCTCGTCAGAGATAAATGGGGAGTTTTATATCTAATGGTTTTTTATTCTATAAATGTAGAACTTTTTAGTCCTCTCGGGTGAGAATAGAATGAATAATAAAAAGGAGGAAAGTAAGGTCTGATGCTGAGTATAGTTGAACAATTTCCTATACTTGTGGTTGCAATATCCTTGCTTTCCGCTTTCACTATTTTGATTGTTGGATGGCTAAACAAGAAATCTTGCTGTTTCATTTCCATCGCAACCATTCTCGTTCAGCTCGTCATGGCTATTTTTATCCTGGATCATGTCCTGACCAAAGGAACCATACATTACTGGCTTGGTGGCTGGAAGCCCCCCTGGGGCATAGAATATCTCGTGGATGCCTTGAATGCATACGTATTGGTCATCGTTCTGTTTTTAGGCTTGATATGCGCACTACATTCAAAGAGTAGCATAGAACACGAACTGCCTCATAAAAGTGACACTTTTTATACCATTTACCAACTCTTTATAGCTGGATTATGCGGTGTAACCGTGACCGGCGATATATTTAACATGTATGTGTTCCTCGAGATATTGTCTATATCTGCGTATGCATTAGTAGCTTCGAAAGGAGGAATTGCACTGAGGGCAGGTTTTACTTACCTCGTAATGGGTTCTATCGGTGCTTGCTTCTTTTTGTTGGGGGTAGGTTTTCTGTATGTGATAACGGGTTCGCTGAACATACATGACCTCTCGCTTTTATTGCCCCCTTTATACGGAAATAGAGTGGTTCAAGCGGCTTTTATTTTCTTCATCGTGGGATTGGGTATAAAGATGGCTATCTTTCCACTTCATACGTGGTTGCCAGATGCACACCCAGCTGCACCCAGTCCAATCTCGGCTATGCTGAGTGGAATCATGATAATGGTTGGACTTTATGCGTTAATTAGAGTGCTGTTTACACTCTTCCCCTCTTACTACAATTATGGACCCATCTTGCTTATCCTGGGTCTTCTGTCAATGACAGTGGCAAACCTCTTTGCCTTCTTCCAAAAGGACTTAAAAAGACTTCTCGCTTACTCAAGCATTGTCAATATGGGTATTATAGCCACAGGTGTAGGAGTTGCCGCTTATATTCTCTCAACTGTATCATCACCATCAGAGGCTCCTCCAGAGGAGGCTTCTTTAGCCATGGCAGGTGCCTTACTCCATGTTTTGAGTCATGGTGTAGCCAAAGCGATGGCTTTCTTAGGTTCTGGTAACATTCATTCCAGTATCAATACCAGGGAGCTTGCGAAAATGGGAGGCGTTGGAAGGGACATGCCCTTAACAGGTTACTCGATGTCGGTAGGCTTGCTCTCATTATTAGGCTTGCCTCCCTTAATTGGTTTTTGGAGTAAATTTCTAATAATAATGTCTGTGGCAATGGCAATTCGATCTGTTGGTGGAGTGGTAATAATTATGACTTTTTTTCTTCTCTTATTTAATGTTATATATGCTGCTTCATATTATCTCAGAGTGACAAAGGTTTTAATGATGGAAAGCGGGGCTGTTAGAACCCACGAGGCACCCTTTCCAATGGTATTCTCGGTTGTTGTTTTTGCGCTCTTCTGTATAATAGGGGGTTTATTCCCCATTCCACTCATTAGATTAGCCGTAAGAGCGTCACTTATAGTTTTAGGAGGTGGATGAGTTGGTGATAGTGGAATCCATAAGACCGTTGTTAGCAATTTCATGCCCATTTATTTGTGCTTTTCTCATATTACTATTTAGAAAGCGACCGAACATAAGAGAGAGCTGCACGATGTTCGCCAGCATATTGCAGTTTTTGATTATCTTTTCTATGGCACCGATTATTGTAGAAGGAAATGTAATCGAATGCCCTCTCTTTACTATATTTACTGGACTTGATTTTATATTCAAAGTAGATGCTTTTGGTCTTATTTTCGCTATTACTTCTTCCTCCCTGTGGATTCTGGTATCGTCCTACTCCATAGGATATATGAGGTCGCTGCGCGAACACGCCCAAACGCGATACTACGCCTGTTTCGCTTTAGCCATTTTCGGTGCGGTAGGCATAGCAATGTCCAAGAACCTGATCACAATGTACTTCTTTTATGAGGCATTAACGATAGCAACCTATCCCTTAGTGGCTCACGATGGCTTACCCGAATGGGGTCACAAGGCAGAGGAGTCTGACAAGGCACGGGAAGCACGATTTGCGGGTCGTAAATACCTAGCTTACTTGCTTACTTCTGGTTGGTGTTTCTTTGTTGCGATAGTGTTAACGTTTTACCTTACCGGGACGACTGATTTTGAGAACGGAGGGATTTTAACGGTTGCTTCAGCATCACGCGTGACCTTGATGCTGCTATTTGCGCTATTCATGTTGGGCTCCATGAAAGCTGCATGGATGCCTTTTCACTCATGGTTGCCAACGGCAATGGCTGCGCCAACGCCGGTGAGTGCGCTTTTGCATGCCGTAGCAGTGGTAAAGGCGGGGGTGTTTGTAGTCGTCAGAATAGTCTGTTACATATATGGTGTGGATTTGATGAGTGCGCTTGGACTGGGGATAATACTCGCTTGTCTGGCATCTTTCACGATGATAGTTGCCAATTTATTTGCCATTGGAGAAGACAACTTGAAAAGAATGCTTGCATATTCTACTATAAACCAACTATCTTTTATAATCTTAGGAGTGGCATTATTAAGTCCTATGGGAATAACAGGAGCAATGATTCACATTCCTTTCCATGGGTTCATGAAGATAACCCTCTTTCTGTGCGCTGGTGCGATTATGGTGGTAACAGGAAAGAGGAACATAAGTGAGATGGCGGGCATAGGACGAATAATGCCGGTAACAATGATGGCATTTACCATAGCCGCATTTGGAATGTGCGGAATTCCACCGATATCAGGTTTTATAACTAAATGGTATATTTGCTTGGGTTCGATGCAAGCAGGTGTGGTAGCTTTCTTATTTGTTGCCGTGATATCTTCTTTGCAGGATGTTGTTTATTACTTTCGGGTAATAAGAACTGCATTCTTTGGAAAACCAGCGGAAACAAATGGAGGAAGCGGAGAAGAAAAGACAAGAAATAAAGAAACAGAACATCCTGTATATCTTTTCATGCTCATTCCATTAGCGATAACTGCTATTTTCTCCATCATGTTTTGCTTATTCCCACATGCATTTTATATACTCGACCTTGCGCAAATGGCGGTTAGAGATCTTTTTGGAGGTGTGGTATGATGAAAATAACGTGGAATGTTTTATTCAAGATATACTACATTCTCATGGCTGTGAGTGTCTTGATAGGTTTATTGATGCTTCATTTCCATATGCTTCATTATCACTTCCCGTTTCAATGGATACCGGCATTTTTTGCCATTTTTGGATTCTTTGGTTGCGCTCTTTTGATTCTTATAGCCAAAGGAATGGGTCACTGGCTTATGAAGGGGGAGGATTATTATGAGAAACGCTAGGAGGAGGCAGGTAAAATGATTGAATGGATACATCCAGGGATTGTAATTTTGCTTGGCGCTTTCCTGATACCAGTTATTAGAAACGAAAAAGTGAAGAAGGCGTACTTCCTTCTGCTCCCCATTATAGGGCTTATAATCCTAATTCTAACATCAATGGGAGTTTTTGGAATTATTCCTCCTTACCCTGACGCGCTCCATAAATGGCGTATCCCGTTTTTGCATTATACGCTCGAATTAGGAAGGATAGATAAATTGAGCATGATTTTCGCATACGTATACGTGATTGCTGCGTTTTGCATGAATATATTTGCACTCCGCGTGAAGAAGGATTGGGAGCATGTAGCAGCAATGATCTATGTTGGGAGTTCGCTTGGAGCAGTTTTCGCTCGTGACCTTTTTACTCTGTATTTCTTTTTGGAGATAATGTCTTTCTCAGCCACATTCCTCGTTTGGTTCCGAGGGACGAAGACAGCAATGGGTGCTGGATTTAGATATCTTTTTTGGCACCTTTTCAGTGGTGTATGCGTGTTGGCAGGTGCTATCATACATGTGCAAACCACTGGGTCAATTGAATTTGTTCATTTCCCCTGGGGATTGGGCTGGGATTATTTTGGCTATTACCTCATACTCCTTGGATTTCTAATAAATTCTGCTTGTACTCCATTCCATTCATGGTTGTCTGATGCCTATTCTGAGGCATCTGTTACTGGCGCTATATATATGACCGCATATACTACAAAGACTGGGATATATTGTTTGATAAGAGGTTTCTCTGGTGTGGAGATTGTTATGTTTATGGGGGCGATAAGTGCCGTGTTTGCACTTTTCCTGGCGGTGCTTGAGAACGATGGAAGAAGACTCTGCTCCTATCACATCATCTCTCAGCTTGGATACATGGTATGTGGAGTAGGAATAGGAACTCACATGGCAGTAAACGGTGCGGCTTCTCATGCTCTCTGTCATATTATCTACAATGCGCTGCTTTACATGGGTGCAAGTACTGTCTTGTCAGTAGCAGGAACGAGCAAATTCAGTGAAACGGGCGGTCTCTACAAATATATGCCCCTCTCTTGGGCACTTTACATGGTTGGTGGTTTTTCCATTTCCGGATTCCCTCTATTCAATGGATTTGTGAGCAAGTGCATGACTATAGAGGCTGCAGAATTGATACATCAACCAATTGTATATTTACTACTTGAAGGAGCTACGGTAGGAACTTTCCTACATACTGGTCTGAAACTTCCCTGGAATATATGGTTTCAAGGGAGAAAGGAGCCACCAGCAGATATAAAGGCAAAACTAAAAGAGTCGCGTATAAATACGCCTATAAACATGTTAGTTGGCATGGGCATCTTAGCGTTTCTGTGCATTTTTATTGGTGTATATCCTTATATACTTTATGGCATGCTTCCTCATCCAGTTGAGTTCATTCCTTTCACGCCTACTCGTGTATTTTCAATACTGCAACTCTTTCTATTCACATTTCCAGCATTTTGGTTATTAAGAGCATTGGTTCGTGGCATGCCAACATATACAGTTGATTCAGATTGGTTCGGTAGAATACTTGGTAGTGCGCTTATCTTGTTCTGCGAGAGACAGTTAATGGCATTTGGAGCTTTCATTGACCGTAATGTAATGAGAATGGCAGTTCATTTTCGCTTTCTCATACCAAAGACTCAGCCAGTTGTTGAGGATCCACTGGATAAAGCGTTTCACGAGAGACTTCCTGCTCTTCTAAACTTCGAAAAGACCCATGACAAAATAAAGCAATTTAAGCTCAGGGAATTGTCGTATAATTTGGTGTATATAATTTTTGCTATGCTACTCCTTCTCCTATATATACTATTTATGGTGGTGATGAAATGATGATACCCTATATTCTCCTCCAAACAATAGTAGTGCCAGTTATAGCCTCCCTGATCATAATTTTAACCAAATACAAAATAGGAAGAAAATCAGGATGGATACCATGTATAACCCTGCTATACACTAATGCTCTTCTCTGCATAGCGGGCATCAGAGTTTATCAGGGTGCAGTAATTAGCGAGGAATACGTGTGGGGACCATATGTGATATTTGGTCTCTTAGCTGACGGTTTGAGTCTACCGGTTGCGTTGATAATAAATATAATATGCACTGCCCTTGCATTTTACTCAATACACTATGTGGAACACAGAACAGATATAATATATGGAGAAGAGGATGAAAAGACAAAACTTTCCTATTACACCACGTTTTTCTGGCTATACCTCCTCTTTCCCGCAAGTTTCATCGGTATTTGCTTTGCTGCAAACCTCATAGTAATATATCTTTTTATAGAATTAATGGTTATTCCCCTCTACTTCATAATGAGTTTATTTGGTTATATAGAGCGCTTTAGGGTTGCCGTAATGTGTTTCCTATGGGGAATTGTTGGTGGAACATTCGTCTTATTTGGATCTGTATTAGTTTATTCTCAGATAGGAACCTTTGAAATCTCGGAGTTACACACCCTTGCCGGGAATCCATTGGTTATTTGGATTGCATTACTTATCCTTCTCGGTTTATTTACTAAGCTGGCAGTATTTCCCCTTCACGTTTGGATGCCCTGGGTTCACGCAGAGCATCCCACATGCATAGCTGGGTTGCTTGCTATTTATGCGAATATAGGAGCCTATGTGATTGTCAGGGTTCTCATCTTACCACTCCATAATGATCTCAAAATTTTCAGCATACCTATCATGATAATGGCTATGATAACCATAGTATATGGTGCGCTCCTCACACTGGCTCAAGATGACGTGAAGCGACTCTGTGCTTGCTCAACTATCGGTCAGATATCATACTCTCTCGTTGGACTGGGAGCACTCACCATCTGGAGTATTGAAGGCGGAATGTTTTATTTCCTGAGTCATATCCTGGGTAAAGCCATTCTCTTCTCAACTGCAGGTATAGTAGTTTACGTAACGGGAATCAGGGATATGAATAAGATGGGGGGACTTATACATAAGATGCCAATAGCCGCTACGCTCTGGATATCAGGCTCAATAATTCTCACAGGGGTTCCTCTCTCAAGCGGTTTTACAGGGAAATGGATACTGTTTACAGGCGTTTTCGGTGCATATCCAACTTCCTTCGGACTGATAATTGCGATTATAGGTATCTTCTCAACCATATTGACGGGAGCATATACATTCTGGGCTGCGTATAGAATATTCTTTAAGGGCCCCTTGAAGCCTGAACTATTAAATGATCCTGAGATCAAGGATCCTCCATTAACGATGAGTATTCCTCTTCTCATCCTGGCAGTTATATCTATCATCATAGGCTTGTATCCTAAACCCCTCATGGATCTCTTTCACTCTGTGATAGGATTATTATGAGTACATCAACAAATAACGAAATGTTTATAAATCGTTCGCTTATATAAAAAGAGAGGAAAAGGAGATGGGAAGTAAATTCAGTAGTGCGGTGAAATGTTTTATTAAATGTCCAGTGTGCACAATTAGACTTATGCGGAGTTTTGGTTCGTATGATCAGGGGACAGAGGAATTAATAAAGAAAAGTTGTCCTGAAGTAGACGTGGAGAGCTTAGGTTATTACTTCGGTATTTTCCAGGCTATTATCTTCGTTGTTCTTTGTGTGATGGCGTATCTATTTTTTTACGCGCTTAAAGTCGTTCTCTTTTACCGGGAAATGCTTTTCCCTCCATGAAAACCTTGAGCGTGTTTGATACCCGCCTTTTCCCCGAAGCACATTCCGTAATTGCTCAATATATTGTAAACCTTCAAATGAGAAAATTATGTCCCAATATTTAATTTAACTTAAAAGCTTTTCTTTATCTTCTCCAAGGCTCCTCTCGCAGCCTCTCGAACATAGCGATCTTCATCCTTCAAAGCCTGAATCAAAGACTCTGTCGCTCTTTCATCCTCTATCTCTCCGAGAGCTTCTGCCGCACTCTTTTGAACCTGCCAATCTTCATCCTTCAAAGCCAGGATTAAAGGCTCTACCGCTCTTTCATCTCTTATCCCTCTAAGAGCTATTGCAGCTCCCCATCGAACAAGCAAACGTTCGTCCTTCAAAGCCTGAATTAAAGGCTCTACTGCTCTTTCACCCCCTATCCATCTAAGAGCTTGTGCAGCTCCCCATCCAACATAATCATGTTCATCATTCAAAACTTGAATTAACGGTTTTACCGCTCTCTTATCTCTTATCTTTCCAAGAGCTAGCGCCGCACTCTTCCGAACACTCCAATCTTCATCCTTCAAAGCCTGAATTAAAGGCTCTACTGCTCTTTCATCCTTTATCTCTCCGAGAGCTTCTGCCGCTTTCCATCGAACAAACTCATGTTCATCCTTCAAAGCCCGAATTAAAGGCTCTACCGCTCTCTTATCTCCTATCTCTCCAAGAGTTTCTGCCCCTATCCATCGAACATACTTATTTCTATTATTTAATGCTTTTATCAGTCCATCAACGTCTTTCTTCTCTTCCAATTTATATGCTTTGAACATATCAACTATCCCCATCTTCACACCTTTTTACTATTTCGTAACATTTACTGTCTGGCTAAATATTTGCTGATCGCTCTTTAAATCTATAATTACCAATTTCCCGACTTTCCCCTCTGTTATGTTTATATCCTTTTCTAATTTAGCTACTTCACCAGGTTCAAACTTCGCAATTACACTTGATTCAGGCCCATTTAATACTAAAGCACCACCTTCTTCAGTGAGATCCGGAGCAGATATATCAGGTGTCCATATACATTTCGTGTTTGCAAACCATATGATATCTCCGCCTTGATGTGTTATTATTAGGTTCTTTGCACTTGCAGATGTTTGTGTGATATGTAAAAGTGGTTGTGGTAGTTTTGGTGGAGCAAACGTTATAACAGCTGCAACCGCAATTATCACCCCAATCAGGAAAATAGCGCTACCGATTACTGACCAGTCCACACGAGGGTTTTTTTTAAATGTTTTTTTCATTTTTTTCTTTTTATTAGATGTTTTTCTTCATGTTATTTAAATATTTTGATTTTTTGCTGTGTCACATAAATAATAAAATAGGTATCTATCCCATATTCCGCACTTTAAAATTTTAAGGATATTGTTTTCTGAAATTTTTATTTCCCTTTTTGTCTTAATTTCACCGCTTTGGAATGATTATCGAATAAGAATTTCGGAAAAGGATCTAAAACATCTGAGGAATGTGGTAGAGAAAGTGATAGATAAGCACAAAGAACATTGGTAAAAGTTACCAATAAATATAAGATCATGGAATAGATACATAGGAGGGGACGTTTTTTAAAAATCTGCCATGTTTAGCTTTTAAAAGCAAGTTTAAAAATTACGTAATGCATTCAACAATCCCCCTTAACCGAACACATATGAAATTCATCCGAATGTACAAATCCTAAGCCAAAAAGCGTGGTCCTCCTTTTGGGCACAAAGGGACTTCACGCAAAAAGCCCGAAAGGGTGGATAAAGCAGTCATCATCCGGTTTGAAGCTTGCCCTCACTGCGGAGGTGAGCTAAAAGAATTGGAGGATGTGGGGATAGATATGTGGAAGAAATAGTCCCTATTCCAATCCTCGTTATCAGGTATATCATTAAAGGGGGCTACTGCAAGAAATGTGGCAAGGTTGTTTATCCTGAGGTTCCTGAGACAATCGGAAAACGCTAAAAACCAGCCAGGACCGGGAGAGGGTATATGCCGAGTTTGTGAAAAGGCTGGAGGAGTTCGTAACGAAGGAGGGGAAATGGAAGCACTACAAAGTGAAAATGCTGGCGAAGCGTGCTTTTAAGTACAGGAATGAACTCTTCACTTTTATCCTCGTGCCCGGTGTAGAGCCCACGAATAACGTTGCTGAGCGAGCACTCCGACCAAGGGTGAGGCAAAGGAAGATATGGGGTGCTTTAGAACTGAAAAAGGTGCCAAAAACAGTGATATCGTAATGAGCGTTCTGGAGACAATGAAAAAGCTGGAAAAAGATCTGCTCATTCATGGTAAGGAATATGTCCTCCGCAAACTTTCTCAAAAAGGTGAATAGATACTAAATCATAAAGCTTTTATATAAAAGGGGGAAAAAGGATGGGAAGTAAATTCATCAGTGCGCTGAAATGTTTTATTAAATGTCCAGTGGACTCAGCGAGACTCATGCTGACTTCGGGTTACGAATCGAGACCTGTGGAATCAATAAAGGCGCGTTGTCCCGAAGTAGAAGTGGAGAGTTTTGGTTTTTACGTAGGTCTTTTCATGGGTATTATCTTCGTTGTTCTCTGCGTGATGGCGTATCTATTTTTTACGCGCTTAAAGTCGTTATCCTGTACCGGGAAATGCTTTTCCCTCCATGAATTCAAAAAATCGAAATGCTTTTTATTTGTGTATCTTTTATATTAAAAAATATGGATAGTGGAATACTGCCTGAATTGAGGGAGGCGCTATCAGCGGGGGCGGGGTATTCGCTGCTGATAAAGGGGGAGCCGGGAACAGGGAAGACAATGCTTGCATTTGAGATGCTCGACGAGTTCGGGGGCGACAATGCTGTTTATCTTTCAGCGAGGATTTCACCCCCCTCTCTTTACAAACAATTTCCATGGCTGAAAAAACGTATCGGTTTTAGCGTGATAGATGCAACTAAGTTGTATCTCTCATCAAAAGCATTTCCAAGGGCGCGCACTTTCTCTGACATTCTTTACCTGAAAATGGTACAGGAAAAAAAACCCGCTACGCTCGTAATTGATAGCTGGGAGGCGATAGCATCGGAAGTAAAAAAGGAAGAGATAGAAATGCTGGAAGCTGCGATAACTGACCTGATAAGGAATTATGCAACGCAATACGAAATGAATTTGATACTCATATCAGAAAGAAGTGGGACAACCCCGCTCGATTATATTGTTGATGGAATAGTAGAGCTAAGCCGCATAACCATTGACTACCGGAGGGCGAGGGAAATGGTGCTAAAGAAATTAAGAGGCGTCAGAATAGACCAGCACAAATATGGTTTTACCTTAGATGGTGGCAGATTTCGTTTCTTCGCTCCTTTCGAGCGGAGGAAAATAGAGAAGCCGAGAAGGGTAGAGGTTGTGCCAAATACTCCCACACATATATCTACGGGGTGTGTGGAGATAAATAGGATTTTGGGTGGTGGATTAAGTAAGGGAAGCACCCATATTATAGACTATGGAGATGATTTATCTCTATTAGGATACCAATCCATCGTTTCTCACATGATTATAAACAGTATACAGCAAGGGAATTATTGTGTGAAGATTCCGAGTAGTGGATGGGATGAGAGGAGATTAAGGAGGGGGATATTGCCCTTCGTGAAGGAAGAGGATTATATGAAGTATTTCACAATCTTTGAGATAAGAAGGGAGAAGAAAGAAGTAAGAGAGAACGTGAAGGTTTTGAAAGGCGAATCAATGGAGGAAGATTTTCCATTGTTCACTGATTTCATTTCCAATTTAGAACCTCCGGTCATGGTTATTATCGGAACGGATTTGTTAGAGTATCAATATCGTTTGAAAACAGTGACCAACCTTGCGAGAATGTTGGAGTTATTCTCATATTGGATAATGGAGTTGAGAGAGGCAGGAAATGTAGGAGTATTTGGAATGCCCACCGGAGGCGCATTGGGCGAAGAGCTGGGTCACATGGTAACGAATCGCTGGAAGATGACTGTGCTTGATAAGGGTGTTATCCTCTATTGCAATCGCCCTGATACCAAATTACATTGCGTGGAGAATATTATCACCGAAGAAACTCTTAAGTTAAAGCTCACTCCTTTTGTGTGAAGATAATTATAATATTCTTCACTTTTTACGAAAAATCTCCACGCCCTCTTCTAAAGCTTTTCTTATGAAGAAATTACCTTCGCTCTTCATCTTTTCTACCTCCTTCTCTGTATAAGGAAATACATCCACCCCTACCGGGAACCGAGAAGGTAAAAAGCGAGGTATCCTTTTCAAGAATGCCTCTCTCGACTCTCTCAATATCACAAGCAGGTCTATATCACTCCGAACAAAGGAGCCGAAGAGGAGCACACGCTCTACTTCAGGGTGTTTTCCCCCTATCTCTTTCAGATATCTCCTGAGCGATTCTTCCACCAACTTCTTATCGAAATATCTTATCCTCACAGAATCTGACAATTTCCTCTGCATATCCTATTACCCTTTCTGCTCCTTCTCTTGTGTAAAAATCTAAAGGTGCACCAGAAGGATAGGAATTGGGATAATCTTCATCCTCAAGAGCATGCCGAGCATGCTCCAAATCCCTTTTTGCCTGCCTTAGCCAATCTTCATCTCTTCTCGCCATTTTCACCTCTTAATACTTGCATCTAAGATTTTATAAAGCTTCCTGAAAAATTTGGTGCTTTGAACTTGTAATTTTTAAAGGCAGCGGGACAAAACTTTTTACGGTTACTTACTGGCTTGCCCTCGATACTTCAGCGGATAACAACCTGTATTCCTCATACGCCCTTTTTAGAAACTTCGATAGCACTATTGATGCACAATAAAATATCACTAACGCAAAAAATCTTGCATCTCTGAAAAGGAAATCCATTGGCACAAAAGCTTCTTCCGCTAAGCCCGCTAAGCTATACCATCTCATTCCATAGTAAACAAGAACATAAATGTTTATAGTGGTTAGACCAATGGCAGTTCCATGATAGACCTTAACCAGTTCTAACCAGTCTTTCTGTTTCCTGGGCATAGAATATATATAAGCGAAAAAGAGCCAGCCCATGATGAAAAGAGCAATACCTGAGCACATACTTTCCACTATGGTTATATTGAAGTCAATGCTTATGACTGTTCGCCATAAAAACGCTAAACCTACTATCACTAATAATGTTCGTTCATCAGTTATCACCGTGCCTATTAGTTCTTTCATGCCCATTTCTCTCAGCTTTTTAACCCTTGGGTATAAATATGGTGATATGAGATGCAGAAGACCCTTCTCTTTGGATAGCGATATATAATCCTCGTGCATCTTTTTTACATACTTCACTGACCATAGAACCGCACAATAAAACACCACTAATGCGATATATCTTATATCTCTGAAAAGGAAATCCATTGGCGGATAAGCTTCTACTTGCAGTAACTCGAACCATCTCATTCCATAGTAAATAACAACGTAAATATTTATAGAGACCATGCTAACGGCAATCCCTTGACAAATCAAATTCGACATTACCCAGCCCTCCAGTTTCTTGGACTTGTGATACATGTAAGCAAAGAGAACCCAGCCAAATATGAAAATAGCAATGCCTGAACACATACTTTCCCAAGGGGCTATCTTTCCATCAAGACTAATGACCGTTCGCCATAAAATCGCTACAAATATTATCGCTATTAATGTTCGCCCATCCATTATCACTTTGCCTACGGAATCTTTTATGCCCATCTTTATCTGAAAACTCCTATCCTTCTGGCTATTATTTTAATAGGTAAGTGTGTATAAATATATTTCGGTTTTTAGGCACCATGATTTAACCTTTCCTCTTTTTATCAACCCAAAATCATCTACCATATATGGCATAAGGCACTTGTGACATAAGTGACACAAAGTGACACGAAAAAAACATTAAGTTTTATATAGTATGAATTCTAAATTATTAAATGTGGTGAAGTGATGGCAACAACTCTTGCTCCTCACGGGAATAGGGGTTGCATCAGCGGAAGGGAAAGCGGAAGCGAGAGCAGAGCAGCGGGTGGATGAATTACAGACAGTGCATGGATAGCATCAAAATAAAAATGAATAAAGGAATGGCAGAAGCAGAATTGAAGAGCGGGATTCTCACTATGGACGGTGTTAAAAGTGTTAAAAGGGAGGGTCAAGAGATTTGAGGGGTTAAAGGAGGAGATAATTGACAGAAATCTATGTTCATACTGTGGAGCTTGCGTTTCCTTCTGTGAACATCTCGAACTTGGACCTAACGCACCAATGTTAAAAGAAGAGTGCCCGCTCGATAAGGAGGGAGTGCTGAAGTGTAGCGAGAATGGGACTTGCTATGATATATGTCCGATGACGGAAACGGATATAGAAGGTTTAGAGGAGACGTTTTTGGATCCCGAAGGCATGAGAGATGAGCATTTTGGCATCTACAAGAAGTCAATCGCCGGAAAAACATCAATAGAAGGGCAGGATGGAGGGGTAGTTACTTCTATGCTGGTCGCAGGCGTGGAAAAAGAGCTATTTGATTGCGTTATCGTGGCAGAAAGGGTGGAAGGCTACAATGCGGTTCCAAAGATAGCAGAGGATGTAGATACGATAAAAAAAGCAAAGGGGACAAAATATGTGCAATGCCCCATGGTATCGAAGATAGGGGAAGCGGTGAAAAGAGGGAAAAGAAGAATTGCGATTGTCGGGACAGCATGCGAGATAAGAGCAGTTCGGAAAATACAGTCTGTTTTGCTAAAAGAAGTCCCACAGATAGGGATTACCACCGTTGGACTTTTTTGTTTCGAAAGTTTTTACTGCGATAAGTTCGTAAACGAGACGAAGGAGTTATTAGGAATTGACCTTTCGTCTGCCTCTAAAATTCAGATAGCAAAGGGTGAATGTGAGGTTACGGTGAAGGGGAGGCATTATAAAACAAAAATAACCAATCTGGAAGAGATAGTGAGGGACAGCTGTCGCTATTGTGATGATTTTACTGCGAGGCTTGCGGATATTTCTGTCGGGTCGGTAGGTAGTGCAGAGGGGTATTGCACCGTAATCGTCAGGTCTGAGAGGGGGGAGCAGCTTTTGGATTTGATTGAATTCGCCAGAGGCGAGGTCAATAAAGAGGAAATCAGTAAGATAGTGCGGTACAAAAAGGTGAAGATTGAGGATAGAATATGAAAATAGGCGTTTATATATGTCACTGTGGGACGAACATAGCAGCAACGGTGGATGTGAACGAGGTAACGAAGTTTGCAAAGAATCTATCAGGCGTTGCTATATCGAGAGATTACGTTTATATGTGCTCAGATCCAGGTCAGGAGCTGATAAAAAAGGACATTTTAAATGCGAAGCTGGACAGAGTTGTTGTTGCTTCCTGCTCTCCGAGGATGCACGAAGTTACTTTCAGAGGGGCGTGTGAGGAAGTGGGATTGAACGGCTATTGCATGGAAATGGCAAATATAAGGGAACAGTGCAGTTGGGTTCATTCTGACAAAGAAAAGGCGACAGAGAAAGCAAAGGAACTGGTGGCGAGTGCAGTTGCAAAAGCATCTTTATTACAGCCTTTGGAGCCAATGCGAGTAGGTGTAACGCCTTCTGCACTGATAATAGGAGGAGGAATAGCAGGAATTCAATGTGCATTAGATATTGCAGATGCAGGTTTTCAGGTGTATTTAGTAGAAAGGGAGCCCTCAGTAGGCGGGCACATGGCACAGCTTGATAAGACTTTTCCAACTTTGGATTGTTCTGCTTGCATTCTCACACCGAAGATGGCGGATGTGGCTCGCCATAAGAACATCGAGCTGGTTACTTATGCGGATGTGGAGAACGTAGAGGGCTACATAGGGAATCTCAAGGTGGTGGTGAGGAAGAAAGTGAGGTATGTGGATGAAGAAAAATGCACGGGATGCGGTTATTGTGCGAAAGTGTGTCCCGTGACCATCTCTAATGAGTTTGATATGGGATTAGGAACGAGAAAAGCAGCTTATATCCCTTTTCCACAGGCTGTTCCTTTAGCTTACACGCTTGAGCGTGCAAAATGTATGGGTTGTGCTCTGTGCGAAGTAGTATGTGAGGTGGGAGCGATAAATTTTGAAGATGATGATGAGGAAATCGAGTTAGAAGTAGGAGCGATAGTAGTGGCGACGGGTTATGATTTATTTGACCCTTCTTTAGAGCCGAATTACGGCTATGAGTATGATAGGGTAATAACGGGCTTGGAGTTTGAGCGGCTTTGTAACGCTTCGGGTCCGACAAAGGGGGGTATAGAAATAAATGGTAAAGAGCCGAAAGATGTGGTTTTCATAAGCTGCGTGGGCTCGAGGGAGAAAGATGTGGAGGGAGGGAAAGGGAATGAATGTTGCTCTCGTGTATGTTGCATGTATATAGCGAAACAAGCGCATTTGGTGAAGGAGCAGATACCGGATGCGAATGTAACTGTTTTTTATACGGATGTTCAAGCATTCGGTAAAGGATTTGAAGAATTCTACTGGCGAGTGAAAGAAGAGGGAGTTAATTACATAAGAAGGGAGTTAAAAGACGAGATAAAAGTAGAGAAGAAAGAGAATGGGAGGTTGAAAGTAAAAACAGTAAGAGAAGGTCGCCCGATAGAGAAGGAAGCAGACCTCGTAGTGCTCGCAACCGGCATTGTTCCTCGAAGGGATGTCTCTGACCTTGTAAGGAAATTGAAGATAACACAAAGTGGCGATAAATTCTTCCTTGAGGCACATCCAAAACTCCGCCCGATGGATACGCTTACTGATGGTATTTTCATCACTGGCTGTTGTCAATCGCCAAAAGACATTCCGGATAGCGTTGCACAGGCATCGGCTGCGGCATCGAGGGTTTGTAGCATATTATCTCAGGACTATATAGAAGTAGAGCCGATAATCGCAGAAGTAAAAGAAGAACTTTGCATCGGCTGTGGTTCTTGTAAGGAAGTTTGTCCCTTCGGAGCGATAGAGTTAAAAGAAGAAGAAAGGCAGTTTGAGGAAATCGTGTTAAGAACGAGGAAATCGTATGTGACCCCAGCGCTCTGCAAAGGTTGTGGCGCTTGCATTCCCGAATGCCCCGTCAGTGCGATGACACAAAAGCACTTCACATCTGCACAGATAGAGGCGATGCTGAGGGGAGTTGGTGTTACAGCGTGAAAGAGGAGAAGGAAGCCCTGATTTATGTTGTCATATACACTCAACTACTCGTTTTTTGTAAACGTTTTTTATCCTTGCTAAAATTGATTCCAATCCCAAGGAAGCTGGTTGAATACGTGGAAAGCGAGGGCAAACATTACGGAATGAAAAGGTCTTTAATTGTGCGACACAGCACAGCATGTTTTTACATCTTCGACATTTCAAGCTGAAGTTTAACGCCGAAAAGCAAGATATCTTTCTTGCAGTTTTCAGCGTGTCACCAGTGACACATAGAGGGAAAAAGAATAACTTTATATATTTTGTTTCCTATAAACAGTTCTGATGTTGAGTGTAGTTGAACATTTTCCTGTGCTTATCGTTGTAATATCGCTGTTTTCTGCATTCACCATCTTGATTGTCGGCTCTGTGAAGAAGAAATCGTGCTGTTTCATTTCCATTGGAACCATTCTCGTTCAATTCGTCATGGCTGTTTTTATCCTGCGTCATGTCCTGACTGAAGGAACCATTCATTACTGGCTCGGGGGATGGAGCCCGCCATGGGGCATAGAATATGTCGTAGATGCCTTGAATGCATACGTATTGGTCATACTTCTGGTTTTAGCTTTGATATGTGCGATATATTCAAAGAGGAGCATAGAGCACGAATTGCCGCATAAAATTGTCCCTTTTTATACCATTTATCAACTCCTTATCACTGGTCTGTGCGGTATAACCGTGACCGGCGATATTTTTAATATGTATGTGTTTGTCGAGATAACGTCCTTATCTGCGTATGCGTTAGTAGCATCGAGGGGTAAAATAGCGTTAAAGGCGAGTTTTACTTACCTCGTATTGGGCTCCATCGGTGCTTGCTTCTTCTTGTTGGGGGTAGGTTTCCTGTATTCAGTAACGGGTTCGCTGAACATGCACGACCTCTCGCTCTTATTACCACCTTTATACGGGAATAGAGTAGTTCAGGCGGCTTTTGTTTTTTTCATAGTTGGACTAAGCATAAAAATGGCGCTATTCCCGCTTCATACGTGGTTACCAGATGCACATGCCTTTGCACCTTCGGAGATAAGCGCAATGCTTTCCGGTATAATCATCGAGGTTTGCACCTATGCATATATAAGGGTTGCGTTCTCTGTATTCACGCTGGAGTTCATCACGCTTTACGTGCCTATATCCGGTATACTTTGCTGGATATCTGCAATAGCCATGATCTTTGGTTCTATTCTTGCGATAGCGCAGTTTAATTTAAAGAGGATGCTTGCTTATTCGAGTGTAGCGCATATGGGCTATATTATGCTCGGTGTGGGGCTTTCCACTTCCAACCCTTTAGGACTAACTCCTCCTTTGATGCACATACTGAACCACGCATTGATGAAAGGATGCTTGTTCCTGGTTGCCGGTGCTTTTATTTACAAGGCGGATTTGTGGAATATAACGGATTTCCGGGGTTTGGGAAGAAAAATGCCTTATACATGCATGGCCTTCATTTTAGCTGCTCTCTCAATGTTAGGAATGCCACCAAGCGTGGGATTCGTCACGAAATGGTATCTAATAATTGCCGCTTTGGAGGCAAAACAATTTATATTTGTGGCGGTGATATTCTTTAGCACGCTTCTTATGGTATTTTATTTTTGGCGTGTGATAGAATATATGTATATAAGGGTGGGAGACGAGGAAGGAAAAGAAAAGGAAATAGAGGAGATACCGAGGAGTATGCTCATCCCGGTGTTAGTACTCGCATTTCTCTGTTTCATCATGGGAATTATCTGGCTCACTGAGATACCTTTACCCATATTGGACGCAGTTAATTCAATGTATGGATTGGGGGTGGTGCCATAATGATAGCAGAAGTTGCCTGGTTATGCTTCCTTTTTCCTTTTGCCGGCGCGCTTTTATCTCCTGTTCTAGCCAGAATTCATCCTAAGCTCAGAGATTATGGGGCGGTGTTTTTCTCTTTCCTCGCAGCTCTATCCAGCGTGATGTTCATACCCTATTTATTTCATCCCTCGAAGTTGCCAATCGAGAGTGCTTTTGTATGGCTCACCACACCCATAGAATTGAGAGTTGGTGTTTTGATTGATCCTTTGAGTATAGTGATGGCAAATGTAGTTGCAGTTATAAGCTTTATAATAATGGTTTATTCCCTGGGGTATATGAAGGGAGACCCTTCCTTAACAAGGTGGTGGATGTGGATGAACCTTTTCATTGGAAGTATGCTCCTTCTGGTTCTTTCCAATAACTTGCTATTTCTCTTCGTCGGATGGAAAATGGTAGGCTTGTGCAGCTATGGATTAATAGGTTTTTACTATAGGGACGAGAAGAAATACTGGATAGGTGGTCCTTCCCCCACTAAATACTGCACACCTTCCCACGCAGGCTTAAAAGCTTTAGTTGTAACGTCCGCTGGGGATGTTCTCATGTTAGGTGGGATTCTTATAATGTATTCCTATTCGGGAACCTTAAACATCCTGGAACTTTATGAGACTTCATCAATATGGATACCGGAAATGGCAAAGTCATCGGGAATGATCTTACTGGCGAGTATTCTCCTTCTTGCAGGACCCATCGGTAAGTCAGCACAGTTTCCACTTCACGAGTGGCTTCCGGAAGCTATGGCAGGTCCTGGTCCAGTTTCAGCACTGATCCATGCAGCAACAATGGTTAAAAGCGGGGTTTATCTGGTTGCCAGATTCATACCAATTTTCTTCTACGGCTATTGGGTAGCTGGATGCAGCGAAGCTTCTTATTTCTTCATTTTAACCGCTTGGGTAGGTGCAATCACAGCCTTTTTGGCTGCTACTCAAGGTATGGTCTCCTTGGAACTGAAAAAAGCGCTTGCATTTTCTACCGTTAGTCAGATAGGCTACATGATGCTTGCATTAGGAGTATCCGGATTAACTGCGCCCAGTCTAATGGGAGGCTTTACATCAGGAATGTTTCACCTGGTAAATCATGCTCTGTTTAAGGCTTGTCTCTTCCTTTGCGCTGGTTCGGTCATTCACACCGCTCACTCTATCTATATGAACGATATGGGCTCCATCAGAAAGTACATGCCGTTTACCTGGATTTTCATGTTTATTGCGGCTCTATCTCTGATGGGTGTTCCGCCACTGCCTGGATTTTGGAGTAAAGACGCCATTCTTGTATCATGTCTGGAAGCCCATAATTACCCATTATTCTTACTCGCCTTAATTACCGTAGTCGTAACTTCATTCTATACGCTACGCTTTATAGGAATGGTCTTTCATGGAAGTGAGAGTAAAAACGTAGAAAAATTAAAGCAAAAAGGTACGCATCTCGGTGAAGCCCACCGTACAATGGTGGGTGCATGCGGTGTTTTAGCTATCACGATTATTGTACTTGGCATATTTGGTCTCCCCTTAGAGCATTTATTAGGAGAAGGATTCGGATATACTATGGAAAAACTTCATCTGCCAGTTGAACATGCTACCGAGCATTCGATGCCTCATTTATTAGTTCCTCTTCTATCAGTAATTTCAGTGGTTATAGGTATTGTGCCGGCATATTTACTTTACATATCGAGAAAAATAGATCCAGAGGGCATGTTGGAGAAGTATCTAACCCTGAAGGTGCTTCATAAGTTCTTCTGGAATAGGTGGTACATAGATCGTTTCTATTACATGTTTTTTGTAGGTGGAATGACCAAGCTTTTTACTTCTGTACCCAAGTATATTGAAAATCCACTGGATAAATTGTTTCATAAGATAATCCCCTCTATTCCCGGAAGACTCTATGACGGGGGGCGGCTCATTCTGGCAAGTAAGTATGGGCGAGAGGAGGTAGAAGGGGCACCAGAAGAAGAACCAGTGGTAGGAATAAGCATAGGGCTCGCATTGCTGCTGGTGCTTTTCTGCATCGCTTTATATTTGATAGCTATGTTTATACGTGGGTGGCTTATAAGTCCCTAAACTTCTTTATATTATTCTTCAGCAAATGGTCACGAAAGAAATGATTAGGAACGTGGTGGATGCAACAAGAGATGGGGTGGTGATGTAAATGATACCTTATATCCTTTTTCAAATAACAGCAGTACCAATTATAGCCTCCGTATTCATATTTTTAACCAGACCAAGATTAGGTGAGAAAGCAGGCTGGATAGTGGGTATTACCCTCTTATACACTACTGCGCTTCTTTGTATGGTTGGCATCAGAGTTTATCAGGGCACAATAATTTATGAGGAATATCCATTAGCCCCGGCGGTGAATTTTAATCTTTTAGCCGACGGTTTGAGTATACCTGTTGCATTGATAATGAATCTGTGCTGTGTAGTCCTGGCATTTTACTCAATACACTATGTAGGACACAGAATAGAGGTAATATATGGAGAAGTGGATAAAGAGACATGGCTTATGTATTACACGAGGTTTTTCTTTTTATTTCCCTTCTTTTCCACGGGTTTCATGGGTATTGCCTTTTCTACAAACCTTATAGCGATGTATTTCTTCATGGAACTATTGACTATTATTCCCCTTTATTTCATAATGGCTCAATTTGGTTATTCCGATTTTATAGAGCGTTATAAAGTTGCCCTAATGTGTCTTTTCTGGGGAATTGCTGGGGCGACCCTCTTCCTGATTGGTATCCTTTTAGCATATACCCAGATAGATAGCTTTGAAATCTCGGAGTTGCGCACTCTTTCGGGAAATCCAGTAATTACCTGGATTATCTTATGCATGCTTCTTGGTTTATTTTCTAAGCTGGCAATATTTCCACTTCATGTTTGGATGCCCTGGGTTCACGCAGAGCATCCCACATGCATAGCTGGATTGCTTGCGGTTTATGCGAATATAGCAGCTTATGTGATGGTTAGGGTTCTCATCTTGCCACTTTATAATGATTTCAAAGTTTTTGGCATACCTATTATGGTGTTGGCTCTGGTAACCATGGTATATGGCTCTCTTCTTGCTATGGCTCAAAATGACGTGAAACGATTCGCTGCTTGCTCAACTATAAGCCAGATATCATATTCTGTCCTTGGACTGAGCGCACTCACAATCTGGAGTATTGAAGGGGGGCTCTTTTTCTTTTTGAGTCACATCATGGGTAAAGCAATTCTCTTCTCAACCGCTGGTATATTAGTCTATGTGACAGGGATCAGGGATATGAGAGAGATGGGTGGACTCGCATCCAGGATGCCAATAACTGCTACGCTCTGGATAATGGGCGCTATGATGCTCTCAGGCCTTCCGCCTTTTAGCACCTTCGCAGCAGAATGGATAATGTTCACAGGCATCTTCATGTTTGGAGCACATGGTCCTTCTATTGCACTGATAGTTGCAATTCTGGGTGTTTCTGCAGTTGGATTAACGATTGCTTACACATTCTGGTCCGCGAAGAGAATATTTTTTGGTCCATTGAAACCTAATCTGTCAAATGATGAAATCAGGGACCCACCATTAACGATGTGTGTTCCACTTCTACTTTTAGCTGTTGTATCAATCATCCTTGGCCTGTATCCTAAACCCATAATGGATCTTTTTCATTTTGTGATAGGAGGAGTAATATGAGTGCTTGAAAAACTAAGACTTGACCGACAATTACGCTTGACACAGACTGGTTCTACCGGATAACAGGATGTATTAAAACGCTTTTTCTCCAATCAAATTCATCGCTTTGTTATCCATTTAATTGCCCGCTGTTCTCGTCACTCGAAACTTCCCCTTCTTCCATTGACAACGACCTTTCTTTGAAAAGAAAGCGTGACCAAAGAAATATGTTTTTAATAACAAAAAACCTTTTTATATATATAAAAACAAACTTTTTGATTATGATGGAAGCGAAAATGCCCCCGGAGTTAGCTGAGGCATTCTCCTCACCGAGAGGCTATTCACTGCTGATAAAGGGAGCGCCGGGGACAGGGAAGACGATACTCGCACTTGAGCTAATCGGCGAGTTAGGCGAAGTTAATGCCGTTTACCTTTCAGCCCGGGTCTCCACTCACGCCCTTTACGACCAGCTCCCCTGGCTGGACGAATGTGTCAGCCCGTTGAACCTGATAGATGCCACAAAGTTCTACGTATCTTCGGATATAGTTCCAGGAGTGCAATCTTTCCCTGATATTCTTTACACAAGGTTAGGGAAAATAAAAAAACCCGCTACCGTTGTAATTGATAGCTGGGAAGCGATAACATCTCAGATGGAGAGGGAAAAGACAGAAGCGCTGGAAGCGGCGATTACCGAATTAGCAAGACATGCCGAAATGAAATTGATACTCGTGTCAGAGAATCTTGGTATATCATCGCTTGATTACATGGTGGATGGGATAGTAACGCTAAAGCGTTTAACGCTGAATTACAGAAGGGCGAGGGAATTAGAGATAGAGAAATTAAGGGGTATCCGAATAGACCAGCCAAAATATGCATTCTCCTTAGAAGGAGGCAGATTTCATTATTTCAGACCTTTCGAGCGGAGGAAAATAGAGAAGCCGAGAAGAGTAGAGATTGTGCAAAATAGCGAAGCATACTTGTCTACCGGGGTCCGGGACTTAGATAAAATTCTGAGCGGGGGATTCAGAAAGGGAAGTTTTAATATTATAGAAGCCGGAGATGATATGTCTGTTTTGGGTTACCAATCCATTATCGCTCACATGATTATAAACAGCATACAGCAAGGGAATAACTGTGTATGTATTCCATGTTGCGGCTGGAATGAGCGGAGATTGAGAAGGGGGATATTGCCTTTTGTAAATGAAGAAGACTATAATAAGTTTTTCACTGTATTCGAGATAGGTTCAGAGGAGAAGGAAGATGAGGGAGAGAATGTGAGAATATTGAAAGGAGAGTCGATGAAGACGGACTTTCCCAAATTCCGGGATTTCATTTCTGATTTGGAGCCGCAAGTAATGGTAATTATCGGAGCGGATACGCTGGAGTATCCATATCAGTTGAAAGAGAAAGGTAAAGTAGGTGAAATGGTGGGGATGTTATCCCGGTTGATGATAGATGTGAGGGATGCAGATAATGTAGGTGTATTTGGAGTGACTCCGGGGCTTGTGCTGAGCAGTGAGCTGATTCACCTCTCGTCAGTGCACCTGAAGTTGACCGTGCTCGATAGAAGTGTTATCCTTTACTGCAATCGCCCTGATACCAAAGTACATTGTCTGGAGAATGTTGTTACTGATGATAGTCTTAGAATAGAACTCACTGCTATTGTATAGGGAGGAAGAAATATGGAGATAGACGTGCAGGTAATGGTAGGCAGCAACATAATTATCACCTTTGGCAGGGTAGACGTGGAGTTGACGAAAGAACAGGCGGAGAAACTAAAAGTACTTCTTGTAGATGCCCTTGAGAGAAGTGAGCGTAATCTTCTCCTCAGAGGGGTCGATAAAGGCAAGTAAAGTCCTTTCCGTGAAGAGGAAGAAGTCATCGCCACATTTCTCTCTTATCTCTTCTATACTCTTATTATCGAAATAAATCCGCTTTCCTCTTTCATCCCCTGCTCTTTGAACAGAAGCAATAAGCTCGATAATATTCTTCTCTTTCCTTTCATTTTTCTCTTCCCCTTCGGGCTCTTCATCAACCATTTTATTATTTTCATTTATTGCTTCTTTTTCGTTAATAAAAAGCTTTTCTTTTTGATTTGAAATCTTTGGTATGAAAATACTTTATATTTTCATGCTTATGGGTGTCCCGGCGGGTCATGAAAGTTTCCTTTTGTTTTATCTCACTGGATATTAAAGGACTGAGAACCTGCATTCTGCATCTTCATTGAAATTTACCGAAAACTTTATAAAGCACTGGTGCCATATAAGTAATTGGAGACACAAGTGTCACGAAAGGCACAAAGAAGGAATGCCTCCGAAAAGGGATAAGGTAAAAGTGGTGTCCCGAAAGGGATAAAAAAAGAAGGTGGTGGGAATGGGAATAAAAAAAATAGTTGGCACGTGGCGATGCTTTGGCAAGGACCCGGTGCTCGCAACAAGGATAATGATAGATGTGGCGGGTGCGAAGTTACTGGGGACATTTAATCCTGTATATAAGAAATACGAGCAGGATTTGGAAGTGACAAAGAGAAGATGCCACGAAGAAGCGGTCCAAAACCTGGCGATTGGGACAGTGGCATTGATGTCGCTTGTCTTCGGGACTCTCTACCTGTTTATTTACCTGACGTATAGGGTGCTGTGGATTTAATTGAAGCTGTGGCGATAATTCCCGAAAGGGGATAAAATAGGAGGTGAAAGGGAATGGAAATAAAAAAAATTGTCGGCACGTGGCGATGCTTTGGCAAGGACCCGGTGCTCGCAACAAGGATAATGATAGATGTGGCAAGTGCGAAGTTACTGGGGACATTTAATCCTGTATATAAGAAATACGAGCAGGATTTGGAAGTGTGTAAGAGAAATTGCCCTGAGGTATCATGTCATAGTCTGGCTATCGGCACGGGGGTCCTGCTGGCAGTTCTTTTCGGCGTTTTTTGCGCAGTAGCGTATGCGATTCAGGTATTGGTCATTCCATAAACGCCTGATTCAAGGCAGTAAAGAAGAAACAGATTTTGTCATCGCATAAAGATTAGGATACCATGTTAAAAATGAGGGATGGAATGGAACTTGGAAAGGAGTTGAAAGGACTTATTATAGCTGGTATATGTGGTATAGGCGTAGCATTAGCTACATCTGCCTTATTTGTGGAGCATCATGAACATTTTTTTGGTTTCTACGCCCTATACGGGGCGATAGGAGTGGGATTCTTTCTATTAACCACGAAGATATTGTCCGCAATACAAAAGGAGGGGAGTCAAGATGATTGAAATAAGTAGCATACCCAATATACCTCCTGTTCTCATTTACTTCGCAGGAGCTGCATTAATACCCCTGCTCGGAAAGGGTAAAGTGCGGAAGATTTATCTCATCATATTAGCCGCGCTTGGATTGATATGTGTAACGTTATTAAGACCGCAGCCACCAAGTTGGGTATTCCCTATTCTACCGGGATTTGAACTGACACTCTTGCATGTAGATAGATTGAGCCTTATAATGGGCTACATATTTGTCATAGCGGGAGGTGCTGCGATATTATACTCGGTTAGCACTATAAAGGAGGCGGGACAATATGTGTGTGCGTTGCTATACCTGGGAAGCGCTTTAGGAGCGGTATTCGCGGGGGACTTCTTCACCCTGTATATCTTCTGGGAGATAATGGCGTTCTCTTCTCTTGGCTTGATATGGTATAGCCAAACGGAGAGGGCGACGAACGCAGGGATGCGATACATTTTGTTTCACCTGTTTGGTGGTTGTGCCCTTCTTGGCGGGATAATAATTCATTATATGAATACCGGTTCTATCGCAGTAGGACCAGTAGAGCTTGGTATAGGATATTTTCTTTTGCTTATGGGGATAGGAGTAAATACTGCATTTATACCACTTCATACCTGGCTGCCGGATTCATATCCGAAGGCAACGATAGCTGGCACCATTTTTTTGTCCATATTCACGACAAAAATGGGTGTATACGTGCTTGCGAGGACCTTTTCGGGTGTAGAAGCGGTAGCATACATGGGCGGAGTGATGTGCCTCTATGGCGTTATATTTGCGATATTACAGAATGATGTAAGAAAACTTCTTTCGTATCACATTGTGAGTCAGTTGGGCTACATGGTAGCAGCGGTTGGAATAGGCACTTCAATAGCGATAAACGGAGGAATTGCACATCTTTTTAACAACCTGTTGTTCAAGACAACCCTGTTCATGTGTATGGGTGCAGTAATATACAGGACAGGGAAAAACAACCTCACAGAACTTGGTGGACTGGCGAAGAAGATGCCCGTGACGATGATAACATGTGTGATTGCGGCTCTTTCCATCTCCGGTGTTGCAGGCTTTAATGGATACATAAGTAAAGGAATGGTAATACACGCTGTGGAATTGGAGGGAATGCGTGTCCTCGCACTCGCTTTGATGCTGGGTTCAGTAGGCACACTTATTTCATTCTTAAAACTCACGTATTTCACGTTTTTCAGTAAAAATGAGAATATAGAAGCGAAGGAGGCGCCGTTACCCATGCTTGTTGCGATGAGCGTTACCGCTTTCCTTTGCGTTGCTATCGGGTTATACCCAAAGTTGCTTTACGGAATATTGCCTTACAAAGAGGTGGCGTTACATTATCAGGCATACGCACTCGGACACGCTTTAGGAACAGTAGAGTTGGTGCTGATGACTGTTTTTATGTTCTTCTCGCTGGGGTTCTTCGTACCTCATGAGAAGATAACACGTGACATGGATTATATATACAGAAAGGTAGGGAGAGGGTTTATATGGTTCTGTGAGAAACCGTTAGTGAGTTTTGCGAATTCCATTGACGAGGGAATAATGAGAATAGCTTCTTCTTCTGTATGGTTCAGCAGGAATCCAGTAGCGGCATCAAGAATAATGGTAGATATGATGGGTGCAGTGGTGTTGAGACCTTTCAATCCAGTATATATGCGCTATGAACGAGACTTAGAAGAGGTGAAGAGAATGTATCCTGGGGAGCCGGTGCAAAGCCTGGCTATCGGTAGTGGAGTGCTGCTGGTACTCGTCTTCTTCGCTTTCTATTTGGCGATATATTTGATGTATGGGCTAATGTAAATGCATAAGAATTCGTATATCAGGGATACTACAGGCAATACAATACCGAAAATAAGTAAAGCCAAATGAGATTTCTTCCACAAGTACAAATACGGAAAGCGATGGCATTCAGAGAGCACCTTCTCGGCGGTAAAGCGTAAATTTGGTGAATTTGTTTTCTACAATGCGATAATAGAGTATGATGTGACTCAAGGATCGTTTTTCGCAAACTTACTCTGAATAAAAGATATATGTATTAGTAAAAATCTTATATCGAAGATAGTTTAATTCTCAAAACAGCACTTCTTCTTATCAAGTTAAATATTCTTTAGCAAATGATCACGAAAGAATTGATAAAGAAAGTGACGGTGAACATTTTGAGGAGAGCGGAGACAACGCTTCCGAGCGATGTGAAAGAGGCACTGGTTCGTGCATACGAGTGCGAAGAGAATGAAATAGCAAAGGTGCAGTTGGAGGCGATGCTCGAAAATGTAAAGCTCGGCGAAACGATGCAAAGACCTTTATGTCAGGACACGGGCATTCCGCTTTTTTACGTAACGCTCGGTAGTGGCAACGGAAACGTGAATCTTAACGATATCGAAAGTGGCATACGCGAGGGTGTGAAGGAAGCGACGGAAATAATCCCTTTGCGCCCGAATGTGGTGGATGCGATAACAAGAGAAAGAGAGGGTGGAGAAGCGAATGTAGGTGATAGAATGCCGTATATAGATTATAAAATTGAGACTGGTATAGATGGACTGGAGATAACGGCATTTCCAAAAGGCGGTGGTTCGGAGAATGTCAGTGCTTTTGCTATGCTTGCTCCTAAGCTGGGGGCGGAAGCGGAGAAGGAGATAAAGAAGTTTGTTCTTGAGGCGGTGCTCAATGCTGCCGGGAAACCTTGCCCGCCTACTATCATTGGTGTTGGTATAGGTGGGTCTGCAGATATGGCGATGCGGCTCGCAAAAGCAGCGTTGCTTCGACCTGTATGCGTGAGAAACAAGAATGCGAGGATAGCGAGAATTGAGGAAGAGCTTCTTGAAGCGGTGAACAACACTGGTATCGGTCCTATGGGATTAGGAGGAAAAACAACGGCGCTTGATCTGCATATAGAAACCGCAGCTACGCACATAACAAGTTTGCCAGTAGCAATAAATTTCCAGTGCTGGGCAGCTCGTAAAGCAGCGGCAAAAATATATTCGAGTGGCAGTGTAGAATATTTGTGATAAATAGATGAGAATAGAGAGAAGCGAGATAATAATAGAGATTATTGCTATTATAATTGCGATAAAGGTTTTTTCCTTTATCTTAGCTCCTCTATCATGGCTTGTTTTGAAAAATCAGTTCTGCGATATTATTTCACTATGGAACCGATGGGACGCTCCGCATTACGTGGACATAGCAAAGAATGGTTACACCAGTGTCGGAGAAGGAAGATATTTTATCGTTTTTATGCCGCTGTATCCTTTTTTGATAAGGCTCTTAGCCTCCATCATTGGGAACTACGAGGTCTCCGCCATGTTAATATCAAACTTCGCATCGCTCTTTGCATGCTTATACCTTTACAAACTCGCAAAAATTGACTATTCCCACAGCACGGCACTAAAAAGCGTCTTCTATTTTTCTATTTTCCCCACTTCTTACTTCTTAATCGCAGGCTATACCGAAAGTTTGTTCCTGTTTTTGACGATTGGCAGCTTCTATTATGCGAGGAAAGGGAATTGGCTTTCAGCAGGTGTGATGGGGATGTTCGCATCCGCTACAAGAATCACCGGGCTTGCTCTTATCCCCTCTTTAATCTATGAGTATTTATCGCAGAAATCGAAATCGGAATCCGAAACAAGGAGCGTGAAGGACATTTTTTTCCTGTGCATGATCAGCTTCGGGTTTATATCTTATCTCATATTGAACTACATCGTATTTGGAAATGCTTTTATGTTTGTTGAGATGCAGAGGGAGCATTGGTCCAGGTACCTCGTACCTCCCTGCGTAGGGCTATTGAGCGATTTGTGGGGCATTTTATGGCGAGACCCCGCAGGAAAAGTGCTTGTAGGAGGCGCAGAAGTTGTATTTGGCTTATTTGGCTTGGGTTGCATCATTTTTGCATACATCAAAAAATTCCGGCTTTCTTACACCATTTACATGCTTCTTACATGGCTTGCAGTAGCTTCAACCGCTTATTGGTTAAGTATGCCACGTTATACGCTCTCTTTATTCCCTATTTTCATCATGCTCGCTATTATAGGGGATAAGCGAGAAGAGCTGCATTATGTAATGACCATTGCTTTTCTGCTATTTTTTAGTTTCTTCCTCGTTCTTTTCACGCAGGGGTATTGGGCGTTTTGATAAGCTATCTATATATCTTTCATTAAAGATAAACTACTGAATCTTTATGTATTAGGAATGCATCATGATATCAATCGTTATCCCGGCGTATAATGTAGCAGAGCATCTTAAAAATGTGATTACAGCATTACTTGATATAAAAAATGTAGAAATAATAATCGCAGAAGATGGTTCGCTCGATGGTACTAAAGAGATTGCTGAGGAACTTGCAAAGAAATATGAAAATGTGATTTTAACAGGTAGTAGTAAAAGGAGTGGAAAGGGTGGAGCAATTAAAAGAGGATTTGAAATTTCAAAGGGGGATGTAGTTGGATTTTTAGACGCTGATGAATCAATAGGAATAAAAGATTTAAAAAATCTTCTCGATGCTTTGGCTGATGCTGATGCTAATGTTGATGCTGTAATAGCTTCAAGATGGTTAAAAACCTCAAAAATTACTAAAAAACAGCCTTTGAGGAGAAGGGTTGCAAGTAGAGTTTTTAATATCCTTATACGGTTAATTTTTAATTTGCCATTCAAAGATACACAGTGTGGAGTAAAAGTATTCAAGAAGGAAGTAATTAAAGCTATTTTAAGTGAAATAAAGGCAAACGGATTTGAATTCGATGTTGAATTGCTCTGGAAATTGAAAAAGAGGGGCTATAAAATAAAGGAGGTCCCTATTACCTGGAAACACGAAGAGAGATCAAGTTTTAAGTTATCTTACGCACCACAGATGCTTTTATCGCTATTAAAAATCAGGGTAGCATCCTGGAAATAGAAGAACGCGAATTCTCTGAATTCGGAAAATGAGATTATTTATAGATGACTTCATATATCCTCCATCTCTCCCCTCCCAACATCTCATCGTATTTTAAATAAAATCGTGTTTTATCGTCGAAAGCGGAATAATTTATGTCGAAGTGGTTATCCATTGCGAAGGCTTCCTCGTATGGACCAACGCATACGTAATCAACGCCATATTTCTTAATAAGTGAGTAATTCCCTTTATATATCGCTATTTCATCTCGTTTTACCTCCATAACTTTTGACCAGTTAAATCCCTGCGACCACAGCCAACCCTCATAGCCCATCACTCTTTGCCTTCCAGACAGGGAAGGTATAGGATGATTGTGGGCGCTTCCGGTTAAGAACACACTATCGGGCGCTGTATTCTCACGCACCCATTCTGCAATTTTTATTTCTTCACCAGACCAAACCATATAATCATTCCTCACCATCGCTACGTGCGTTACCAAGCCAAATAAAGTGCAAGCGATGACCAAAGTAGCGAGTGATAAGGTAGCGAGTGATTTATCAGACCTTTTACCAAAGTCGTTTATCCAAAATATCGCCAGCGAAGCCAGCACTGCCGTCAGTGATAGCCAATGTATAAATATCTTGTAGTTGTCAAAATACCAGGGTTGGAATTTCACGACGTTTGCAATGAAGAAAAGAAATAGGAATGGGAGATAAAAAATTCGGGCTTCGCTATTTGCTTTTAAAAACCCAAAAGAGAGCAGGATGATGAGAGCTCCTGCGTTTAACGCCCAGAATATTTGAAGTAGGAGAATTGTTTTTGTAACGGAAGAAAAGGAAGCGGCGATGGAAGACCAATCAAATCCCATTATCATGTTCCTGTTCTCTTCTGCCCAGCCGGGGAAAAAGACGAAGAAATCCTCGGATACCCCTGTCCTTATACTTAATATCTGGGGTAAGGAAAGGAGAATTAACGGCGCAAATAAGAAAATGAAGATTTTTAAATCTCGCTTTCGTATAAAAGCAAAAGAAGAAAGGAATAGAGAGACGAAAGCAGTGACCATAAAGGAATGAGCGTGGATGTAAGGGAGCAAGCCAATGAGCGCCCCGGCAAGAATCAGTTCCCTATGTGTATGTGTCTGTCCTGACGCAGGCTTTTTCTCTTTTTCGTTATCCTCGGTAAACAATGCGTGGAATAGAAGGATATAGATGGCAAAAGAGATTGCCATACCCAGGGATGCGGTTCTTTGAGGCATGATAACGGCATACATCGGGTTCAGGAAGTGAATGCCTGAGGATTGCAGACCCGGAGGAAAGCCAGCGAAGATGAAAATAAACGTGGCTAATATTCCTACCTTCTTTAAGCCCGTCAATCTGTAAGCAAGAAAAAAGAACAGTCCGAAAAAGGAAAGTTGAAATATTATGTTTGGAATGATGATAGAACCTCTCAGGTCCAACCCGCCTTTCATTAATACCGCAGAGTAGAAATCCAGGAGGAATGGATAGTGCATTTCCGTCTGTAAAAACTGCGGATAACCCGGTGGAAAAGTAAAATCAGCACTATAAACAAAAGAAGTGATGACAGAGGTATGAAAAGGATAATCAGCCCAAACAGTGTGAAAAGCATATAGATTTCCCGATTCGTCAGGGCGAAAAACGCCGTATAAATTCATCACCAGCAGGTAAAGCAGAATGAAGATAAGAAAAGACAGGGTGTATTTATCAAACCTTTCTTTGGAAAAGAACTCAAAGAAACTTTTACGCTTAGTTCTAAAAAATATAAGCGATGCCAAAGCGCATATAACGATGCAGAGCAGGATAACGCCGATACTTAACGACCCGTTTAGACACGCGAGAAGAAAAATAATCCATATAGATATTGCATGACCAACGACGAAAGAGAAAAAAGCCCTTTCTATCTCGTGGAAATTGTAATCCAGAAGAAAGGAGATGGAAAGTCCGAGAAAGAAGCTGACTACGATGAATAATATCCATAGAGGCATGTATATCCATTATTTTCTCGGTTTTTAAATATTTGATGGTGTTTCATCCAGGGTTAAGATTCACCGTCCGCAGATAAATACAGGCTTTTTATGCTTTTACCTTTTTCCTTGCTTTTGCTTTTTCTACGCCTTTTTTCACACTTCGCTTTCCATATTTCTTCCTTTCCTTCTTCTCCAGATACCACCTTAATATCCCTGCGTTCAGCAGCCATGTGTTCATCAAATCCATGACGAGACCGAACAGAAGCACGATTGAAATCTCCCTTAACATGGGGATAGGAGCGAAATGAGCGGAGAATAAATGGATAGAAGAAGAAACGAAGAACATGGCGAATACCGCGGACAGCGTTGTGGAAGTCATCGTTATACCTGTTTTCATTGCGTTTCTTACCTTCTCGTTTAAGTCGCCTTTTTTACGAAGCAGATTTGTCGTCAGTAAGATATTAGAGTCCACGGAATAGCCAATGAGCATGAGCAATGCGGCTACCGTGCCAAGCGACAATTCCATTCCTATTATGTCCATACAGGCAACTGCGATGACGATGTCAGAAAAAGCGGCAAAAATTACTGCCAGCGGTGGTATAACTGTTCGGAACACCACGAAAACGACTATTGCCATCAGAACAAAAGCAATTATCACAGCACGCACTGCCTGATTTCGGAATCGTTCGCCAAATACAGGATTCATACTCTTGGGTATTTCATATTGTCCCGACTCATATTGCTCATCAAGCATATTTTCCAACTCTTCCTTTTGCGATTCGCTCATCGGTCCGAATTGTATCATCGTTTTATTCCCCACATCTGTCTTTCCAACGAGTTCAACAGGAAATGCAGAGAATTTTGCAGTTAGCTCTTCGCTTGTTTCGTCAGTTCTTATTTCCACCATTGTTCCGCCTATAAAGTCCATTCCTAAATGGGCCGGGGAATGAGGCGAATGAGGATATACGGGTGGTTGCACATAAGTGTAAGTGAGCACGATTAGAGAGATGAGTAGGAGGATTAAAGGTATTGCAATCAATTTTTTCACCGGATATTTTGTTATATCCACCTTTTCAAACAGGCTTTCTCTTTCCTTCATGTCCCTTCACCTTTACCTTTTATCATATCTAAACTAAAGGAAATAATTATTTCTTTAGTAAAGGTTTCTTTTTAAAAGAAAAGTTTATGAAAAGGTTTGAAGTAAGGATAATGGATGCGGACGATGAAGAATTGAAGCGAATAAGTGAGGAGATGGGGCTTTCGCTGAATTTAGAGGAGATGCGAAGGATAAAACGATATTTCATAGCGAAAAACAGAGAGCCAACGGATGTGGAGCTGCAAAGTATTGCACAGGCGTGGTCGGAACATTGCTGTTATAAGAGTTCGAAAAAGGTATTGCAGGAGTTCGTTTTTGGCATAGAAGCGCCGCAAAATATGTTAGTGATAAAAGAAGATGCGGGCGTGCTGGAATTTGACGAAGAACATGCTTATGTTCTGGCGTTCGAGAGCCATAACCATCCTTCTGCCATAGAGCCTTACGGCGGCGCCGCAACGGGAATAGGAGGGATAGTGCGGGATGTAATCTGCATGGGAGCACAGCCTATTGCTTTGGTTGACCCTTTATTCTTTGGGCATCTGGATTACCCATACGAAAAACTTCCGGAGACGGTGAAGCATCCGCGGTTTTTGTTTAATGGTGTCGTTGCAGGGATAAGCGACTACGGGAATCGGATAGGCATTCCAACGTGTGCGGGTATGGTTTATTTCGATGAGGGCTACGTGGGTAATTGCGTGGTGAACGTGGGCTGTGTGGGGATAATGAAGAAGTCGGATTTGAGAAGAAGCAAGGCGAAGTCCGGCGAGGTGCTTGTTCTGGTCGGCGGAAAAACGGGAAGGGATGGCATACACGGTGTTACTTTTGCTTCGGTTGAGTTAACCGGTGAGGAGGAATTCAGAAGCGCAGTTCAATTAGGTGACCCGATAAGAAAGGAACCGCTGATGCATGCGATATTAGAAGCGAATGAGAAGAGATTGATAAGCGGGATGAAAGACCTCGGAGGCGGCGGGCTATCATGTGCAGTGAGCGAGATGTGTCATGCAGGCGGATGCGGTGCTGAAATTCAGTTAGAGAACGTGAAGTTGAAGGAAGAGGGGCTTAGCGCATGGGAGATATGGGTTTCTGAATCGCAGGAACGGTTCTTAATCGCGGTGGAGCGAGAAAAAGAGGAAGAGTTGCTGGCGATATTTGAGAAATGGGATGTAGATGCCGTGGTCATAGGTCAAACTTTTAAAAAAAGTTCAATCAAAAATACTTCGTCAGCTTCGGAGATAAGGATTTTCCACGATGGAGAGAAGATATTTGAGCTGGATACCGATTTTCTTGTTTCATGTCCTGTTTATGAGCGTCCGATGGAGGTGATGAGAGAGGAGAAGGAGGAATTCCTGGAGATAGAAGAGCCTGCGGACTACAATGAAACATTAAAATTGTTGCTTGCATCTCCAAACATCGCATCACGGGAATGCGTTATAAGACAATACGACCACGAAGTGCGAGCTTCTACGGTAATAAAACCGATGCAAGGGCTAATAGGGAAAGAGACGCATGGAGATGCCGCGGTGATAAAGCCGTTAGAATCGTCCTATAAGGGTATTGCAATTACAACGGATGTGAACCCGTCATTTTGCAAAACGAATCCGTTCTGGGGTGCTGCGAGTGTGGTGGATGAAGTTTGCAGGAATTTAACTGCGGTGGGCGCAGTGCCGCACGCGTTTGCCGACTGCTTGAATTTCGGCAACCCGGAGAAGCCAGACCGAATGGGTGCCTTTTATGAATGCTGTCGAGGTTTAGGCTACATGGCTTCTTCGCTTGGAATACCGTTTGTGAGCGGAAATGTGAGTTTTTATAACGAATCAGCAGCCATTAATGAGTCTATTCCTCCCACACCCACTATTATGGGCGTAGGGATATGCGAAGATATAAGAGAATGCATTACCGTGGACGTGAAGGAAGCATCGAATTTTTTATACGTGGTAGGAGAAACGAAAAAGGAGTTGGGTGGAAGTGAGTATTATAAGTTACGGGATGTAGAGGCAGGAATTGTGCCGAGGACTGACCCGGATGCGCTGACAAGGAGTATGGATGCGTTACGGGAAGCGATGAAGGCTGGATTAATCGCGAGCTGCCATGATGTTTCGGAAGGTGGTCTTGCGGTTGCGGTATGCGAGATGTTGATAGGGGGTGATATTGGCGCTTCTATTGATATTTCAGGTGTAAATCCAAAACTGAGAAGCGATTATACGTTGTTCTCGGAATCGAATTCGAGGTGGGTGGTGGAGGTGTGGAGTGAGGAGAAGAGAAGGTTTGAGGAGTTGTTTAAGGAAAGGGGGATTTGTATAAGTAAAATAGGGGAGACGATGGATGAGAAGAGGGTTGGTATATACAATGGTGGTAAAAAATTGGTGAATATTTCGTTGGAAGAGGTGAGAGAAGCGTGGAGTGGGGAGGTTTGTTGATTGCGAAACGCTTTCTTTTTAAAGAAAGGGTTTATGCTAAAAGTCAGTGACTCATTATATATTATGAACATGGAAAAAGGAACAATCATTGAAATGTCAAAAGAGCATTTCGGGGAGATCATAGAGGAGCAGCTAAACCGTGTTGAAACACTGAAAAAAGCCGATAAATGGATAGACTACGAGGCACTGAAACCTATTGTAATAGGCATTATTGGCGGTGACGGTATTGGACCTTACATTACTAATGAAGCGAAGCGGGTATTGGAGTTTCTACTGGAAGAGAAAGAGAAGAGCGGTAAGGTTCAGTTAAATGATATTGAAGGTTTGACCATCGAACGTCGTGCAGAGCTCATGCAGGCAATACCGGATGACGTGCTTGACGAAATAAAGAGATGTCACGTGATTCTTAAAGGACCTACGACAACGCCTAAAAAGGGCGACCAGTGGCCAAACCTCGAGAGCGCAAATGTCACATTAAGACGAGAACTGGACCTCTTTGCCAATGTGCGTCCGGTAAAAGTGCCTGAACAGGGGATAGACTGGGTTTTCTTCAGGGAGAATACCGAAGGCGCGTATATACTCGGAAGTAAAGGTATAAACGTCACCGATGACCTCGCTGTGGACTTTAAGGTCATCACAACCCAGGGCGCAGAGAGAATAATACGGATGGCGTTTGATTATGCCAAGAAGAACAACATCAACAAGGTAACGGTAGTGACAAAGGCAAATATAATAAAAGCGACTGACGGTAAGTTCCTCAGCGTGGCGGAACGGGTAGCTGGGGAGTATCCAGAAGCCGAATGCGACCACTGGTTCGTGGACATCTTCAGTGCAAAACTCGTTGACACGAAACGGAGGAAGGAGTTCAGGGTCGTTGTGCTTCCTAACCTGTATGGCGACATTATTACAGATGAAGCAGCGGAATTTCAGGGTGGCGTGGGCACCGCGGGCAGCGCCAATATCGGCAAACGATACGCAATGTTCGAAGCTATTCACGGCTCCGCACCGAGGATGGTGGAGGAAGGAAGAGCGAAGTATGCCAATCCGTCAAGCATAATGCGTGCTGCGGTAATGCTTCTCCGCCACATAGGGTTCGTCGAGGAGGCGAAGAAATTAGAGACGGCGCTTGACGTCTGTACTCATGATAAAAAACTCGTCATAACCGGTCGTTCTGATGGCGCAACCGGCTCGGAATTTGCCGATTACGTGCGGGAAACAATTAAGGAGCTAAAATAAATGGCTGATTTGTTAGAAAATATCTTTGGGACTCTGTTCAGTCCGGTTTCTACGTTTAGGCGCATGTTAGAAGAGAGGACAGCAGTAACTACTGCGGCTATCGTAGTTCTAATTGCAGGTATTTGTAGTGGAGTAGGGGGCATATTAACGCAAAGCGTGCTCATGTCTATGTTCACAGAGTTTCCGCCGGGTTTTGAACCTGCCACAGATTTTGAAGAAATGGCGTTTTCGCCGGCTGCATCCATGAACATAAGCGTAGTTGGTGGATTTATCGGCTGGGTCTTTATCGCAGGCATACTTCATGTGGTAGCAAAGATTCTTGGCGGAAAGGGCGCTTTCACAGAAATGCTGGTGCTAATGGGTTTCGCTATGCTTCCAAAGGTATTCCAGGCTCCAATTGGTTTAGCCGTCATACATATCGGTAGTCTGACTGGAGCATTCGTATCTATGGGTTTGGGAGGCATTTTAACGATCTGGATTTTGATACTCGATGTTCTCGCAATTAGAGAAGCACATAAGTTCTCAACAGGTAGGGCAATTGCAACTCTCGTCCTCCCATTTGCAATACTTATATTGCTGGCGTTTATACTCGTGATAAGTATTTTTTTAATTTCAGGAATATTATAAAATGGAGGAGTTTAAATGGAGAGCATAAAAGCGGTAATTGAGAAGAAAAGAAAAGTCATCGCCTTGCTCCTATTAGGGCTTTGTTTGACTTCCGCGGTGATAGGAATTGCCATTATAGCGGGGGATTCTTTTGATAGTGGTGGTATAGGCGGCGGTAAAATAGCAATAATCAACATTGAAGGTGCAATCGTAGGTGGCAGAGGTGGATTTGGGATACTTGGTCCGCAATCAGGCGCTGATGATATTGCGAAGCAGATAAAACATGCAGGCGAAGACCCTTCGGTAGAGGCGATCATACTCAGGATAAATAGCCCTGGCGGAAGCGCTGCGGCATCTCAAGAATTGCACAAAGAGATATGCAAGGCACGAGAGAATGATAAGATAGTTGTAGCTTCGATGAGCGATGTAGCCACTTCTGGAGGCTATTATGTTGCTTGTGCAGCAGACAAAATAGTTGCGAATCCCGGGACTATAACCGGAAGCATTGGCGCGATCTTTTCACAGTTGCAGTACTCTGAGCTGCTTGAGGAGTATGGGATAAAGGCTAATGTCATAAAGAGCGGTAAATATAAAGACATTGGGTCACCGCTTAGAAATATGACTGAAGAAGAGCGTCAAATCCTTCAGGAAATGGTTGATGACATATATATTCAGTTTGTTCGCGCAGTTGCGGAAGGAAGAGACATGAACGAGAGCGAAGTCCTGGAGCTTGCTGATGGCAGGATTCTCACCGGCAGGCAGGCAAAAGAACTGGGGTTGGTTGATGAATTGGGGAATTTTCAGGATGCCGTTGACCTCGCAGCGGAAATGGCAGGAATCAAAGGGAAGCCAAAAGTTGTTGAATACGGAAGGAAATCAGCTTTTGAAGCGATCTTCGGCGTATTTGCAAGAGAACTTGGTCATGGGATAGCAGAGACAATTTTAGAGACGGGAAAGCAGCGAGTGGAGTTGGGGTGGTGAAGATCAGTGGAATCGTTGCTTCTCGTTTGGACTTGAAAAGCGTGTTTTAGGCACTTGTTTTTTCTATATGGCTCTGACATGCGTTATTTATACTTAAACTCTTTTATGATGCCTTTGATGAATCTTTATGTAAAACTTTTTACGGTTACAGGCTTCGTACTTAGGTGCAGGGTATGTGACTCCCGTATTTAATTTTTCCAGCAAAAGGAGGGTTATCCATGGAAGAAAAGAGAGTATCACTTTCGATCATTGTAAGTATTGGATGGCTTGTATTTCTCATCCTATGGTTATTCTTTTATGCCTCGGATTTCACTGTGTATGAGAATATAGCGATTGTCGTTGTATCTATTTTAATCATGGTGGCAATACTCGGTGCTTCATGGGCTTCATGGGGAATAAAATATGGTCCTAAATGTGGGAAAGGAAAAAAATAAAAAGTCTAATCTATTTTGCGAAAATTCCTGTCTTTTTAGTAATATTAGGCATTGCCCTTCCAATCTTTGGTGCAATCGCCATCTATGGTGGGATATGCGCAGTCAGAAGAGAGAAATTTGAATGGGCAATCGTAGGGGGAATTTTTGCTTTACTATCCTTTACCATTCTGCGTCTACTTGGACTAATACTCATTATAGTAGCGAGAGATGAATTCAAATGAGATAAGTGGTTTTAAGTTATCAGTTCAAAATTCTCTGGCGTTCCTGTTTTAAAAGAGACTCTGACATGCGGGACGAAAACAATCCGCCACTACAATAGACTTTCTATAAATTCCTTCTCAAGAACAGGAGCGGGAATAATATCAAAAAACATGATTCCGGATAGCCTCAAGATTTCCAGGAGTCTATGCACTTCTTCTTCCGATAAGCCGTAAAGTTCCATAAGATCACTAAAAGGTGTCAGTAAAATGGAACTGCCAGCACTGGTAATTTTCCCTTTAGAAAATCTGCTTGAAGAGACATCACTCAAAAATGTTCTGATGAATGGTGCAGCAGCATCGTAATCGGATATTTTCACCGCAATCTCTTTTCTGTTAACATGTCTAAGGTAAACTTCTTTGAGAATTTCATAAAAATCCAGTTCAATGATATCCAGGACCTCTTCATATTCATAGAATGATGTATGCTCAACCAAAGCTTTAAGAAGCTCTTTCCCTGCGTCAACCGCTTCTATCAGCTTCTCATCTTTCAGGAAAATAGAAAGATAAGGTTCCAATCGTGCCTCCATTAATCCCTCTTCTCTACACAGAACAGGAATATCAGTCCCATATCTCACCCTGAATCTTAATATCAGTAAAGCTATGTAAACACCAAGTGCTTTGGCATCGTTGTCTATCCATTCCTTTCCGAACCATGATAATGTTCCCTTCATCAATTATATTTTGACCCTTTACTATGATATTGCTTTAACTTAACTCTACGAGTACCTTTACAAATCAAAACCCACCTTTAACCTTTCCACGCACTCCTCCACGCTCAATTTCTCCTGCTCCCCAGTATCGAGATTTCTCAATGTCACTTTCGCTTCTTTCATCTCGTTTTTACCCACGAGCACGGCAAAAGCGGCATTAATAGAATTTGCATAAGACAACTGAGCGCTTAGACTTCTGCGCATCACATCCATATAAGTGGGGAAAAATTCCCTCAGCTCAAACGCTATTTTTATCGCCTCTTTAACCACATCCTGCGCAGCATTTTTCTCTCTTACCGGCACCACTACTACCTTCATGCTCTTCAAATCCTTAGTTTCTAGGGGGAATATCTCCGCTACTCGGTCAAAGCCAAAAGCAAAACCGGTAGAAGGCGTGTCATCACCACCGAACAATGCAGCCAGCCGATATGACCCGCCACCGCATATCTGATTCTGTGCTCCTAACTTGCCATCGGCTTCGTAGATCTCAAACACCATTCCAGTGTAATAATCCAAACCTCGTGCTATTCCAAGGTTCAAAGTATAAAGAACGCCGTAATAGTCAAGGATTTCCAGCAGCATCTCCAATTCCTTCAACGCATCGCTGCTATCAGAAGCAACTATTTTGTGGTCACGTGCTTCCTTTAACGCATATTTTCCTTTTAAATCTATTAAACATATTAAGTCGTCAATCAACTCCTCTTTCACTCCCAGCTCGTTCATAAACCCAACCACTTCTTCTCTTTCTCCCTTGTCTATCAACCTCATCACATTGTTTATCTTCTCCTCACCCACATTTGCACCACGTAATGTCTCTCTTATCAGACCCACATGACCCACGTGAAGCTCTGCTTTTACGCCCAACGACTTCACGATAAAGTAAGCGAGTGCGATTATCTCTGCCTGTGCCTCCGGACTGTCAGACCCGATTATCTCAGCGCCGAACTGCCAGAACTCTCTGTAACGAGCCTTTTGCGGCTCCTCATACCTGAAGCAATTGCCAAAATAATAAACCTTCGTTGGTTTCGGTGCCATCTTCAGTTCGTTAACATACATTCTTATCACAGGTGCGGTCAACTCAGGTCTCAGTGCTAAATGCCGTCCTCCCTTATCCTTGAACTCGTACATCTCTTTCAGGATTTCTTCGCCGGATTTGAGTGTGAAGAGTTCAGAGCGCTCAAAAGTGGGTGTTCTTATTTCTTCGTAGCCCCATTTCTCTGCTATCTCACGCATTCGCTCTTCCATTATTCTCCTCTTCCTCATTTCTGCGGGCATGAAGTCCCTTGTCCCACGTGCTCTTTCTATTCGCATTCTTCTCTTTGTGTCCTGCTATTTTGCTAAGAATAAAAAGCAAAGGTCATAAACTAATAAAATAATAAAGTTTAATTAAAGATAAATCGCCAGCAATGGCGAACTTCTTATGCAATGGTTGAAAAATGGAGAAAAAGGAAAAAGCCGTAAGGGATTTTGTGGAAAGAATTAGAGGAAAATTCAAGGATAAAATAGAAGGGATAATCCTATTCGGAAGTTATGCACGTAGGGAAGCCAAGAAATTCTCTGATATTGATATTTTAATCGTGTTTAAAGAACTGCCAGAGGAATGGGAAAAGAGGATAGAAAGTGTCATAGATGAGACTTCTGAAATCGCTTTGGTTTACGGTGTGAAAATATCTCCTCTTTTGCTCTCAAAAGAAGAGCTTTTGGATAATATTAATTCAGAAGCGCTTTTGTTCCTTGACTTAACCCGAAGCTATCGCATAATTTATGATAACTGTGGTTTTGAAGAAGAAATGGCAAAATTCAAAGAGAGAATTGCACGGGAATATACATACAATGAGGAGTTTGAGGCATGGATAGAGAAATAGTCGAGGCTTTTTGCAAATCCGCAGAGAGTGATTTAAAGCTTGCAGAGGAGCTTCTTGAAGCTGGGGAATATTATTATGCAAGCGTTATTTTCTCACAGCAAGCGGCTGAGAAAATTTGTAAAGCTTATTTAGCCTGTAAAGGGATGAAAAATATAAGAAAACATGATGTTTCAGGAATTTTAGCTCGGTTTATAGATGAAAAAGAAATAATAAAAGCTCTCCAGTTCCTTGAAGCCCATGTGACCAAAGCAAGGTATCCTTTCAGGTTGGAACATAGATTAATTTCACCCCCAGAAGCTTATTCCAGAAAAGAAGCGAAACTTGCCTTTGAGAGAGCAAAGGCAGTTTATAATTATATCGTCGAGGAAATTGAAAAAGAAACATGAATTTCAGACTGATTTTTGTGATGGATTTGCTTAATGGTATTGTAGTGCATGCGAAGAAAGGAGAGCGTGATAAATACGAGCCAATTCACCTTTTCAGTTCTATCGTTAGTTCCTCTGATCCTGTACATGTCATCGAAGAGATAAAGCCTGAGGAAGTTTATATCGCTGACCTGAATAGACTCATGGGTACTGGCTCTAATAAAGGAATAATAAAGGAGATAAGAAATCGAAATAGAAACAGAAAGACGAGAATAACGGTAGAATATGGTATAAAGAGGATGGAGGACCTGAAAGAGGCTGTTGAAGCCGGGATAGCCGATAGCATTATTTTAGGAACAGAAACAGCATCTATGGAACTGATTGGTGAGGCTTCTAAAAATGATAGTTTTAAGGATACACGTGTAAGTGTGAGCGTTGACCTTTTCAATAAAGAAGTGCTGTCGAGGGATAAGAGGATGAAGATAGATCCTCTATTGTTAATACAAGAATTGAACGAATATCCGATAGGGGATGTAATCGTGCTGGAACTGGACAGAGTAGGAACGAAAAGTGGAATAGACTTTGATTTCCTCGCTCGTGCTGTTGAGTGCTCAGAACGGGACATACTGTGCGGTGGTGGCGTTAGGAGTTGCGAAGATGTGCATAAGATGGAAGAGATAGGAGTAAAAGGCGCACTGGTCGCTACTGCTGTTCACGATGGGGGTATTCCTTTATCATTTATTCGAGAAGAGGGATCCGTTAAATGAAAGTATAAAGTTAAAAGCGAAATATTTAAATTGGATTTCCCGTATATTATGTTTATGCTTGAAATATTATACATTTGCGTTATCGCAGGTGTGCTTTGGTTTCTCTATATCTATCAGAAGGATGACCAATATTACCAACCCGCATAAAATTACGACTTTTAACTTCCTTCTAGTTCTCCAACTTCTAAATTTTTCCTCGCAATTTCCAATATTTCCTCTGCTACGGATATTACAAACTCACCTTCTTTTACTTCTAACCTTGCTGACGGAACATACCTCGCCTCTGCTCTGAGCATCAAAGCTTTAACGACATTCTCTCCGAGTTCTTTGCTTATTTCCCCAGTGTTAACGAATATTTCTCCGAATTGTTGGATTAGTTCTCCATGTGAAGATGCTAAGCTTTTCCTTTTGCTTATTATTAGCGCTTTTACTAGATGCTCGATGGCATTGTATCCAGCATCTATGCAAAGCCTTATCTTTTCTTCTCTCATTGCATCCTTCGCATAGCTCAAATACTCGTTTGCCAGTTGTAAATACTCCTCAAACTCAAATTTCCATTCTCTTTCCATGCTCTAACACCTCCCATAAAAATGGTGATTTACCTATCTGCCGGTTGAATTCGTCCTCATCAAATAAAATCACCTCCATTAACTCCCCATGTTCGCATGCGATATCAAAAGATATTCCGCCTATTTTATCCATTATTTCTTCTCTCGCAATACTTTTATAAACCACAAGGGCATCAATATCACTACGCTTTTTAGCGGTTCCTTTTGCCAAACTTCCATACACATAAATCTCAATTATGTTCTCACCAAGTGTGTTTCGAACCCTACCTGTAAATTCTTTCAGTGCTTCTTCCTTCTTACTCGATATCAAGCTATACAATGCCACGAGTTTATTTTTCTCACTTAAATATCTCTTCTCTTTTATTCGTCCTTCTTTTTTCAATTCTTCTAAACTCACAAGTTCTTTATTTACATCTTCTTCCAGAATATCTAAGAATGGCTTCTCGTCTCCATCTTTTATATCAAATCTGATATCATCGAGTCTATCAATCAAAAAATCGCCAATCACCGCTATAAAAATGCCTATGAATACCGAAAATAAAGATCCAGGTAATATCCTATCCAAGACAGGGTTTGCAACAGGGAAAGTCAATACGGGTGGCAAGAATTTTGTTACGAAGTAATCTATTAAGGTGATGCTCAGCACTGCATCTAATGCAAAGAAGATACTTTTTTCTCTCATACGCAATCTGAACTTATCGAGGTTCTTCCTCAATTCAATTTTAATTTTATATGTTTTCTTCTTCAGGGTTTTTGACGGAAACTCAGCGAAATATGCACGCTTTGGGTTCAATATAGTTACTTCACTATGCATTTTTCCACCTGGTAGACTTGCACTGCATTTCACAGAGCGATTCGAATTATTGAATAGTATAAGAAGTGTCGTGTCTTTACGAGCTGCAACTAGGGCGCCAATGCCCATCAAGAAATGAGATTTTAAAGAAGTAGTTAAAAAATGCCATGTCGCAGGTTTTGCGCTTATATCTAACAGCGGACCTACACCAATAACAATTACGCCTAATATCTTCGCTACGAATTTGCGAATAGATTGTAAAATGAAAGATTCAAAAAATTCGCCTATTAAATACTTCCATATAAATATAAAAGCACCTATGATAATACCGATTTTAGAAAGTTCTTCTAACAGGCTCGCCTTTGGCAAATACCATGGTCCCTTTCCATTGCCAACAGCGTGATTATCTCTGAATACAATGCCTTTACATGAATCATCTACATAGAAACCGTACTCTGCGTTAAAAGAAGCATCGTTGTTTATTATCATGTCGTTATTCGAAGATGTAATATAAACACCACTTCTCATACTAAATTTTGCAGTATTGTTAATTATCTGACAGTTATCAGATGAGTCCAGAAAGATGCCAAAGAGTGATAGTTGACGTGGAGGGTTTCTGTGAAGGTTACCATGGATATCATAGGTTGGTGGATTTAATGGATCTTTCCAGAATTGATTTACAGTATTGTTGATTATTTGGTTGTTAAGGGATGAAACTAACGAGATACCAGCGAAGCTGTTAAAATCAGCGGTGTTATAGTTTATATTATTGCTGGACGAATCTCTTAGCGAGATACCTTTTTGGTCGTTATAAATGGCGGTGTTATAAGTTACATTGTTGTTGCTGGACGAATCTAGCACGATGCCAGAAAAGTCGTTACGGTTGGCTGTGTTAGAGGTTATATTGTTGTTACTGGATGAATGTAGCGAGATACCCTCTTGGTCGTTATACTTGGCTCTGTTATGGATTATATCGTTGTTGCTGGACGAATGTAGCGAGATACCGTTTTCGTTTAAATTAACGATGTTATTAACTATGCTATTGCCCTTTGTGTCATATGACACCTGGTTCATGAAGGCATCTTTCTCTATAAATAGGTGATGCACATGAATCGGGAA